>JAEZHL010000451.1 GCA_023416575.1 Pseudomonadota bacterium | reverse complement strand
GCTTGCTGGCTTTTCGGGAGGCACCGCTCACACTCACCCGGCCGTCGTAGGCCGCCCGCCTTTCGGCAGTTTTCACGTTGTCCCAGGCGTCGGTCACGCGTCCCACGAAGACGCTGCGGTTTTCATTTCCCTCTGAATCGGGATGAAGCCAACGCATCAGGAGCGCCATGTTGCGGCGAAGCTCGACCGCAGAAGCATCCGGCGAGGCCCCGAGGATGCGATAGCTATCGGAACCTGGCGCAAAGAGGATCTGCTCGACAAAGAATGCGGCAGCATCCCTGATGTCAGCGGCCGGCCGATCGACTAATCTCAAGGCTTCGCACTCGGCTTCCGGATCACCGGCCGCAATACGGAGCAAAAACGGCACGCCTTCGGGCAGTGGTGCGGCACGGACATGGCGGACGCGCGTGGGGACGTGCATGAGATCGAGTGCGATGCGCAACGCCTCGAGCCCGCTCATCAGGCGCTCTTGGAGATTTGCGCGCGTGCCCCCTCTGTCGCGACAGCCGATCCGCCGTATTGAGTGCCGTAATCGCCGTAGGCATACCCATAGCCATACGCGTCACTCGCCCGTTTCGAGTCGAACTTGGTGAGTACGGCGCCAATGAGAACGCCACGAGAAAGCTGCAACCGCTTCAGCGCGCCACGGATCACACCCGTGCGCACCTGCCCTGCGCCGATGACGAACACGGTCGCGGCGGCGTTGCTCGACAGGAGCTGTGCATCCGCCAGCCCCATCACCGGTGGCCCGTCGAGAACGATGAGATCGAACACCTCGAGACCGATCGACAACAGCGAGAGCACGCGGGCGCTACTGAGCAGGTCCGCGGCATTGGGCGGGAGCGGGCCGGAGGCCATGAAGGTCAGGTGTTGGATGTCCGTCCGCTGCATAACCTCGGGAGGATTGCAGCTCCCCGTCAGGTAATTACTCAGCCCCAGACTGCCGTCGAGGCCGAGCTTCGTGTGCAACGACGGCATGCGCAGGTCGGCATCGACGAGCAGAACCTTTTGACCCATGGCGGCGAAATGTCGAGCGATCGCCAGCGCCGTAATGGACTTGCCCTCGCTCGGCGTCGCGCTCGTGATGAGCAGCGACTTCGGCAGGCCATTGTCGGTTGCGAACTGCAGCGCCGTGCACAACGACCGGTAAGACTCGGACAATGCCGAACGCGGATCGGCGAACTCAGACTCGATCGACTTATCGGAGCCCACCTTCGGAATGATGCCGAGGGTCGTCAGGCCGGCCAGGCGCTCGATCTCTTCCGGGGTGCGGATCGTGTCATCGAGACGTTCGAGCAGAAATGCGGCCCCACAGCCGACGCCGAGCCCCAGCGCCAGAGCCAGTAGCAAGGCACGCCCTTTCCGAGGCGAGGATGGCGCACCAGGTACCTGGGCACGGTCGACAATGAAAACGTTGTTTGCGCCGACACCGCCGGCGATGTCGACTTCCTTGAAGCGCTGCAGGAGCCCGTTGTGGAGAGCGCGATTGCTGTCGACCTCGCGTTTCAAAATGTTGTACTGGATACTTCGCTTCTGCAAATCAAGGACTTCCGTCCGCAACCGCTCGACCTGAGCTCGCATCGCCGTTTCCTGGTTCAGCGATGTTTCGTAAGCAGCTTTCAATGAAGCCTTGATCGCGTTCACCTCGGTTGCGAGTTGCCGGTCGATCTCCTTGATCTTGGAGCTGATCTCGATCATCGACGGGAAGGTCGGCTTGTAGATTTCGAGCTTCTCCTGATACTCGGTAACGAGATCGTTGCGACGTGTCCGCAGACCGTCGATGGCGCCATTCGACAACACCTGCGGCACGTTCATGCTGTCAGCGTCAGCAACCTGCCTCCACAGCTGCTCATTCTTGATCCGCTCGGCGATGACTTGGCCGAGAGCCGCGTTTGTCGCGGCCAGATTGCTCTCTGCGATCGATTCTTTCTCGGTCACGATCACGATCTGCTCGCGCTCGGCGAAGTCGAGCATCCGGCGTTCTGATTCCTCCAGCCGCAACTTGAGCTGCGTGATCTGATCCTCGAGGAATGTCTTGGCGTACGCGTTAGCCTGGAAGCGCTTATCCAGATTGGCAGCGATATATGCTTCGGCATAGGCATCGACGACCCTCTGCGCACGCTGCGGGACAGGGTCCGTATAGTTGAGATCCACGAGACGTGATCCGGGGACCGGCCGTACCGACAGGTTCCCGATTATGATCCAGGCGGCGGCGTGCTCCAACTCCGCCTTGTCCGCTGACTCTCGTGCGGCTGCCGACGGCTGCATCAATCCCCTGATCGCACCGAAGAGTGAAAACTGCCGTGGCTTCAGGAAATCTTCGTCCTCGCCGAGCTTCAGGGCCGAAGCCACCCGCTCGGCCATGGCGCGACTTTGCAAAAGCTCGTACTCGGTCTTGAGATAGTCGTAGCTGGTGTCGGTCGGGATGACATTACCGCCCTCCACCACCTTCGGCGCCTCGCGATCGACCTGGATGCGGACCGTCGCCGTGAAGAGCGGCGTCTGCATCAGCGTGATGAGCGCAGAAAGAACGACGCAAGCGACAGTGACCGCAGCGATCAACCATCGGCGCCTGTAAAAAATCCTCCAATATTCGAGCAGCTCCCGGCCGAAGCCGTTATCTTCCTCGACACTGGTCGGATATCCGCCGAGCTGACCGTACCCCGCGCCCGCGACAGGCCCCCGGGGCGCGGCAGGCACCAGACGACTGACTTTGTTGTCGCCTTCGTGGCTCAACTGAAAAACTCCATCTGATCGGAAGAAACTCTCCGGCCTTATGCACCGTTAAAACAGTCGATTACGCAAGCGCGCGAAACAACGGACCTGACGACGCGGCACGCAGAGAACGCTCACTCCGAGCTATAAAATTCCAGTGAATACGCTCGTAATCGGCAATGCCCGCAGGATGTTGTTCAAGAGAAGTTTAGCACTTGAATCGTCAACGATGACCATGTCGCCGGGCTCCAATGTCGGGTCGGTCGCTGTCCCCTTTAAGATCTCGTCGAGATCGAAGCGCGCCACGGTGCGTTTGCCATCGCTCTGCCGAAAGATCACAACGTTGCTCGAGGCCTGATTATTATCCACCCCTCCAGCCATGCTGATCACCTGCAACAACGTCGTGTGACCCCTGAGTGGGAAAACACCCGGGCTTCTCACCGCGCCATTCACTGTCAGCCGCTGCGCGTTGTATTCCTTGATGAACACCGTCACTTGGGGATTCTGCAGATATTTTTCTCCCAATCGAACCTTGAGATCCGCTTCGATATCTTTCGCCGTCCGCCCCGCCGCCATGACGTCCCCGATGAGCGGGAGATTGATGGTTCCGGAATCGGCCACCTGCACCTCCGCTGACAACTCCGGCACTCGGAAGACCTTGACGGTCAGCACGTCGAGCGGGCCGATCCGGTAGGCGACGCTACCGGGCTCCATTGCAGTGGTCAGGCTCGCGGCAGCGGGCGGCAGCCGCACTGCCGCTGGCGTTGGAGTACCAGTAGCGACCACATCAGACGTTGCGCCACTGAGCGCTGCTGTCCTGATAGGAGGATTGGAGTCGCTCAGAGCAGTCCGGGACGCTCTTTCCTTGGCCAGCGTGCCCGTCTGGATTCCAGGCGCGGGAACTCCTTCTGGCTTGGAGCCCGTTTCCGCGGGATCAGCGCCGGGCACAGCCGCCGTTTCCGTTTGAGCCGAGGCAGGCTCTGGCCCAATTGCCGGCGATAGCTCACTCTGCAAAGAAGCGTCGCAGCCGGCCAGCCAAATCGCCGATGCGGCGAGCGCCACCGCTTTCAGTGCGCGCGCTCTTCCCTTGCCCGGCGCCCCTCCCGGAACCGGCAGAGTCGGCCTCGCCATGCGCCACCCTCGATAAGATTTCGTCCGTTGCACATAAATCTGTACTCGGAGCATTGTCAAGGACTGCGCGTGGGCGGGTAACAACTAGATGTGTTGCTTCATCCTCCCCGAGCCGGCGGGCAGCCAAATCCCGCCCACGGCCGAGATCTGGCCGGCGGTGGCGCATATCATGTGCGTCCGTCGCGAGGATATGCGCGCACTTTTCATCGAGCATACGTTCTGCCCAATACTTCGCGCGAGAACCGAAGGAGCCGGCGAGCGACCCAGCGGTGATCTGCATCCATACGCCGGCATGAACCAACCTCTGAATCGCCGCATATTGCGAATCGATCCACCGCAGTCGTTCCGGGTGGGTGAGGATTGGCACGAACCCGGCGTTCACCAGGTCGAAGAAGGTCGATTCCATCCGCTGTGGTGCGACGTGGTGGGGCGGCTCGATGAGCACATACCGCGAACCGGCCAAGGTCAGCATTCGGTCGCTGCGTAACTGGGTGACGCAATCCGGCGCGATGTGGTTGTCCGCCCCAGGGACGAGCGTCAGCGGGATCCCCTCATAATCGAGCAGCCCCTGTAGCTCCGCAACGGCTGCCCGAATTCCCGCGGGCGTATTGTGGTAGAGGCCAGGCAGGATATGGGGTGTACAGGCGACCACCGAAACGCCATCGGCAACGAACGTGCGCGCCATTTCGAGCGAGTCGGCGCAGTCGGATGCCCCATCGTCGATGCCTGGAAGGATGTGACAATGCAGGTCGATCATCGCCGGCCTCGGTACTATTCTGCACTACTCTTAATTACGGGAACTCCATTCGGCGATAGCCCGCAAACGTTTTCTTGCGCAGATCTTCCTCCTTGAATGCAAAACTCCGGCGCAAAAAACATGACCCTGTGCATGTGGGCGTCGCGCGGAACCGGCCCAACGGGTGGCTTGGCGACATCGCCCTTGGGAGCAGCCAGGGTCCTCGGCGCACATGTTGCCGAGCAGCATCAGAATAGGAACAACTCGCACCTGGGGATGCTGAACCTTGTTCTGACGTATACTGACGTATTGATCGCCCGCGCGCCTGCGACTAATGTCATCGCGTACGCATTTGTATGTTGCTCCGCCCGCTTCCGGGCAATTGGGTTGAGTGTACGACAATTTCAAGCATTCGTTGCGATCGGATCGGGAGCTGCTCATGAATGCTCTTAACGCTGCGCGGGCCGGCGCCTTCACTGTGGCCATGCTACTCGGCTTCACCGCACAGGCGGCGACCCTCGACTCCATCCAAGGCGACGTGCTCGTCAGCCGGGAGGGAAGCGGGTATAGGGTCGCACGCGCGCCTACCATGCTCAAAGCCGGCGATTCGGTGCTCGCCAATCCCGGTGGTGCTGCTCGAGTACTCTACGACAATGGCTGCGTGGTGAGAATTCAGCCCGGGATGGTGTTGAACATCGCGGAAGATCCAGTTTGTATGACGGGCAGCTTGAAGGATGACCCCGTCGTGGTCGAAACCAATAACGATTGGATGTTGCCCGCTGCATTGGTCGCGGCTGTCCCTGCTGCAGGTCTCGCAATCGTGCTCACGAACGACGACGACGATGAGCGCCCGCGCGTGCCAAGCAGCCCGTAACTGCGACTGATTCCTTGGGCTGCTCCCTCTCCGTTTTGAGTGAAGCCGACGAATTGAGCGTCCCACTTGCTCCCGGAGTTTTGCTCGCAAAGTTCCTGAGCAGGCTCGTTCACGGCTTGTTTGAGCGCGCATAACGAAACGCATCATTGCCCGCTTCCCTTGAAATAGCTGGCGAGACGGCGGCGTTTCAGGTCGCCAATCGGAATGGCGGGAAAGCTTCGAAACCGACGAAGTAAGACGGACGCATTGGCCACGCA
>JAEZHL010000380.1 GCA_023416575.1 Pseudomonadota bacterium | reverse complement strand
GGCAAAGGAGCCTGTCGGGACCAGTGACATTCGCGAACCTGTCGCAGAAATGGGCGCCGACCGACCGCGGCTATGGTCATAAGGTCGCTGCCATCGCGAAGGCGTTTTTCGACGACTTCTGCAACCGGCCCGATCCTCGCCCGCAGCTCGTTGCCGAGGCGCGGCGCGGCCGTAATCATGCCCCCTCGACAACTTCGGCAGCTGCCAGCGGTACGAAGTCCATCGGCACGGAACTGGCGCGGCGCGCGGTCGACGAGGCTCGTGCGGAAGGCGTGCAGCGGTCGAGCCTCGGCGCGGCGTCCCTCGCGGTCCAGGATGCCGTCGCCACTGGCGAGGCTGGTCCTGTGACATTGCCGGACGATAGCTTCCCCGCATCAAGGCAGACCAGCACCATGGCAAGCGACAAGCCCGCTGCCACGAAAACTGCGTCGGCCGGCACCGCAGCTGCCGCGGCCGCACGCAGCAGCGCGCCAGCATCGAAATGTCGTGTGTGGACGGCAAGCTACGGCGGCCAGAAAGCGATCATCATCAAGGCCGTGGACAGCGACCAGATCAACTACACGGTTCTCGACGTCAACGAGGGTTCGGAAAAGCGCGAGACCGAAGCCTACATCGCCGCTTACGCCAAGGGCGGTGAGCCCGTCGGTGAATTCGCCAGCCAGATGAGCGCCCTCGACAAGGCCTTCGAGCTGTGTCCGGAAGGCTGATGCGCTTTTTCACCCGGGGCCGTGGCCCTCTCACACGCGCATGTCTCATTGTGCTCGCGTCGGCGCTGCTGGCCGGACTGTCTGCAGGCCCGTTCTCAGCCCAGGCGGCCGGCATCCGGATCAGCGCCACCAATCCCGTTCCGGCGTGCGTGACCCCCGAGCGGCTGATGGCGTTCCTGCGTGCACGCAACACCACGCTCGATCCAAAGTACCGGGACATCGCGCATTGGTACAAGCGGCACGGCGAAGAACTGCGAGTCCGCTGGGACTATGCTTTCTTCCAGATGTTGATCGAAACCAACTACCTGACGTTCCGGCGTGGCGATGGCCGGCGCGGTGACGTCGATCCGCGTCAGAACAATTTCGCCGGCCTGGGAACGACAGGCGGCGGAGTGCCCGGCGACAGTTTCCCGGACGTCGCCACCGGCGTCAGAGGCCAGCTCGAGCACCTCGTGGTGTATTCCGGCGAACAGCTGCCCGCGCCGGTCGCGCCCCGCACCCGGCTGAAACAGAATGACATTCTATCTTGGACGGCGCCGCTCTCGAAGAGGCGCGCCGTCACGTTCCAGGACCTTGCGGGTAAGTGGGCCGCCGACCGTGCCTACGGACGATCGATCGAATCGATCGCGGAGCGGTTCCGCCAGGCACATTGCACGGGGCAGATGATTGCCGCAGCAAGCGCTCCAGCAAGGACACCGGCGCCACAGCAGGGATGGGGCTCGAATGCGGCACCTCCGGCTCGGACTGCGGCAGCTCCGCCACCACAGCCTGCCGCTGCATTGCGCGCCAGCGTGATGCCAACGTTTCCGACCTCGCCGCAGCCCAAGGCGGCCGCTCCGACAACCTGCCGTGTGCTGATGGCGAGCTATGGCGGCAAGAAAACGATGCTCATTCGCCATCAGACCAGCGATGCCATCGAGTACACCGCGCTCCGAGTGCTGGACGGCTTCGAGCAATCCATGATGGAAAGCTACCTCAAGACCCACGCACCCGGCGGCACTCTGATTGGCGAGTTCGCGTCGAGCGAGGGCGCGTTCGAGCGCGCCTTTCAGCTCTGCCCAGGCGCCCAGCGCGGTTGACGGGACAGGGTGGGGCAGAACCGGACGCCGGTCTGCCCCAAACTTCCGGACCGTTCGGATCTAAGCTCAGGCAGCCTCGGCCGTGATGCGCGCCTTGCCCGTACGGTCGATCCATGACGAGAAGCGGTCGACCCAGTCGCTCAGGAACGCCTTGGTGTCAGCCGCTGCGACATTGTTAGCGCCGTCGAACAGCTCCGGCTTGTAGACGAAATAAACCTCAGGCTGGCCCATCAGGACCATGTCGACGACCGTCAGCAGCCCCTTCAATGAGTTCTGGGCAGCTGAGGTACCGGTCGCGCCGGGCGTCGCGCCGATGACGGCCGCCGGCTTGCCCGCCCAGGAGTTCTGGCCCCACGGCCGCGTCCCCCAGTCGATGGTATTCTTGATCGCTGGAGAGAAATAGCGGTTGTACTCGGGCGTGACGAAAAGGACGGCATCGGCGGCCTCGACCTCACGCTTCATGCGCAGCACCGACTGGGGCGGATCGTTCCAGAGATCCTCGTTGTAGAGCGGCAGATCGCCGATCTCGACGAAGCGGAACGCGAGGCGCCCCGCCGCAAGCTTGGCAACGCTCTCGGCAAACTTGCGGTTGATTGAATCGCGGCGCAGGGAGCCCACGACAACGGCGACAGTCTTCATTGGTGACCTCGTATTGAAAAGTGACTGACACTAGATTAGAGATCGAGGACCACCGCGCAAGACGGCACTTTTTCGAGACCGAGTCACCTCTATGGAACCAAGTCACACGTTCATCCCTGGCCAATGCAAGCTCGTGAACGACATCATCTCGCTCGTCGGCGACAAGTGGAGCGTGCTCATCGTCGTACTGCTGGGTGGGGGAAAGAGGCGCTTCAGCGATATCAAGCGCGAGGTCGACGGCATCTCTCAGAAGATGCTGACGGTCACCCTGCGCGGCTTGGAGCGAGACGGCTACGTCACGCGCACCGTTTATCCGACCATACCACCCAAGGTCGAATACGAGCTCACCGATCTCGGGCGAGACTTGCTGGTGCCGCTCGCGGCGCTCGGAAGCTGGGCGCTTGCCAATCATGACAGAGTTGCCCGCGCTCGAGCGGCCTATGATGCGAAGGAGATGCGCGACGCCGCGGAATAGCGGGCCACGCCGGCTCACCTTTTGCATGTGCTGCAGGTGACTTGATCTGCGTTATGGTTGCAGCAGCTGCGGATTGCGTTGCGGAGCCACCAAGCCAGACCCGGAGAGACCCATGGCAGATCTCACCCTGGCGCGTGCCCTGCTCGAGGGGCTCAAGGCCTACGGCGCGCGGGAAATCTTCGGCATTCCAGGCGATTTCGCGCTGCCCTTCTTCAAGGAGATCGAGCAGTCCCAAGTCCTGCCGCTCTATACGCTCTCCCACGAGCCCGCCGTCGGGTTCGCCGCCGACGCGGCGGCGCGCTATCACTCCGGATTGGGAGTCGCCGCCATCACCTACGGCGCGGGCGGCCTCAACATGATCAATGCCGTGGCACAGGCCTATGCCGAGAAGTCCCCGGTGGTCGTCATTTCCGGCGCACCGGGAACGGCCGAGGCCGGCTTCGGGCTCGGCCTGCACCATCAGGTCAAACACCTGGGCAGCCAGCACCTGATCTATAAGGAAGTGACGGCCGCGCAGGCCGTTCTCGACAACCCCGCGACGGCGGCTGCCGAGATCGCGCGTGCACTGACCGAAGCCCGTGAGCTGTCACGCCCCGTTTACATCGAGTTGCCGCGCGACATGGTGAGCGCTCCGGCGACCCCCGTCCCGCCCTATGTCGAACGCGAGACGGATCCGGAAGCCGCCCGAGCTGCGGCCGCGGAGGTCATGGCGCGGCTGAAGGCGGCGCGCCAGCCCGTGCTTGTGCTCGGCGTCGAGGTGCGCCGCTACGGCCTCGAGGCGCGTGTCGCCGAACTCTCCCGCAGGCTGAGACTACCCACGGCAACGAGCTTCATGGGTCGCGGCATCCTGGCCGGCACCGATGCGCCGCTCATCGGCACCTACCTGGGCCGCGCTGGAGACGACCAGGTTCGGCAGGCGGTCGAGGATTCGGATGCACTGCTGCTGCTCGGTGTCATTCTGTGTGACACCAATTTCGCGGTTTCGGAGCGCGTGATCGATCGCCGGAACATGATCCACGCCTTCGACCGCCGGGTTGCTTTCAGCCACCACGTCTACCCTGACGTGTCGCTCGCAGCGCTCGTCGACGCACTGCTGGAGATCGCCGAGCCCATCGGCACGAGCACCCGCAGCGCCTTGCCCGAATGCCCCCACGGTCTCGTGCGCGACGCCAGCCCCATCGAGCCGGAGGATATCGCCCGCGCCGTGAACGACCTTTTCGCCGCGAAAGGGCGGATGCCGATTGCATCCGACATGGGGGATTGCCTGTTCACGGCTATGGACATCGTCCATACCGAGATGGTGGCGCCAGCCTATTACGCCACAATGGGACCCGGCGTTCCCATGGGCCTCGGCTACCAGGCGGCGAGCGGACGCCGGCCGCTGATCATGGTCGGCGACGGCGCTTTTCAGATGACCGGATGGGAGCTCGGCAATGCAAGGCGGCTTGGCCTCAACCCCGTCGTGCTGGTCTTCAACAACGCCGCCTGGGGGATGCTGAAAGTGTTCCAGGCGGACACCACCTACAATGACCTCAACGATTGGCACTTCGCCGAGATCGCCGCGCCCCTGGGCGGCAAAGGCCGCAGGGTCACGACGAGAGCCGAGCTCTGGGATGCGCTCGCGGCGGCCCATGCCGACGAAGGCACATGGCAGCTCATCGAGATCATGATTCCGCGTGGCGCCTACAGCCGGACCCTGAGCCGCTTCGTCGCCGGTGTGCGAGCACGGCGGTAGATACGTCATCCCCGCAATCCAGGGCGGCCTGAAGCAGCGATGAACCGCGATAGTCGTGGGGAAAGAAAAACCCTCTCCCGGCGGGGGAGAGGGAATTTGAATGCAGCGCCAGAAAGTGCTGAACTCTCAGGGAGTTTGAAGCTCAGCCGAAAGACGACAGCTTGTCGAATTTCTGAGCGAGCAGATAGTACATGGTCACCCTGTTCTTGAACCGGGCGCTTTCCATTTGCTGGCCGACGTCGGCGATCGCCTTGTCGAGGTCTTCGTCGGAAGCAGTCAGACCGAGCTTCTTCTGCAGGAAGTTCTTGCGGACCCGCGCTACCTCTTCCTTGTCGGACAACGACACCAGTGAAGCGTCCCGGCTCTGGAGGGCGATGCCGCAGTAGCGCACGATCCCGTCGATGACCTTGGAATCAGCATCCGGGGCGTATTTCTTGACGTCTGCGGCCCAGTCCTGGGACATGGCGGTCTCCTGATCAACCAATCGGAGCCGATAGCCTATCGCCAATACCGCCCCGTATCAACGGCGCGAGCAAATCCTAGACGGGTCAGCCCTATGGCGCCGAGATCGTTCGTACACGTAACGGGCGTCGTCACGTTGAACAAGAAAGCGCGCGTCGGGAGGACGCGCGCTTTTTTTTCGATCGATGCCAACGCTCTGGCGGCTAGGTCACGAATCGTCCGCCGTCGACCATGATGGCCGAGGCCGTGACATAAGACGCTTCATCGGAAGCCAGCCACAGGATCGGGTAGGCGATCTCGCGCGGATCGGCCCAACGGCGCGCCAGGCAGCCGCCGGCCGCCTCATTGTCCAAGTCCTGTCGTGTACGGCCAGCCGCTTCGGCGCGGCGGACATGGAACGGGGTCAGCGTCAATCCCGGACAGACCGCGTTGGCGCGGATGCCATGCGAGGTCTCCTCGAACGCCAGCGTCTTGGTCATCGAAATGATGCCGGCTTTCGCGACGTCGTACTGTCCCATGCCGGCGCGCGGGTTGACCGCGTGTGTCGACGACACGTTGACGATGCTGCCGCGGCCCGTCTTCCGAAGGTGGGGAAGAGCCTCGCGCGTGAGGTACGCATAGCTGAGGAGGTTGATCCTAAGGATCGCATCCCACGTTTCACTCCGCGCTT
>JAEZHL010000311.1 GCA_023416575.1 Pseudomonadota bacterium | reverse complement strand
ATGCGGCCGCGGCGCCGCTGCTGTGCGCGGGGCTGATCGGGTACCGGTCATTGAAGCTCGCGGGACCGGGCCGGGATCTCGGCATCTACGGCTTCGGCGCGGCGGGTCACATCGTGGCGCAGGTCGCACGCCATCAGGGGCGGCGTGTTTATGCCTTCACCCGCCCCGGTGACATCAAGGCCCAGGACTTCGCCCGCAGTCTCGGCGCGGAATGGGCCGGCGGATCCAACGCGCCTGCGCCGCGCCCACTGGATGCTGCCATCATCTTTGCTCCGATCGGCGCGCTCGTGCCCACTGCGCGGGCTTCGATGGCACGCGGTGGAACCGTGGTGTGTGGCGGCATTCATATGAGCGACATTCCAGCCTTTCCCTATGATCTCCTGTGGAACGAGTGCGTCGTGCGGTCCGTCGCGAATCTCGAGCGCCAGGATGGGAGGGAGTTCATGGAATTAGCTCCGAAAGTGCCGGTCGAAACGGTCGTGGAGACGTTTCCGCTGGAGGAAGCGAACGAGGTGCTGACGCGCATGCGCGAGGGACGGCTGACGGGAGCGGCAGCGCTCATTCCTTGACCGCGAGGCCATTATTGTCACCGGCGGTCTTGATCCACCTTAGGTTGCGCACACATTTGGATGAATACGTTGCAGGAGCCGATTGGAGGCTCGCGCCATGATCACAGTTGAAGACATTGTTGCGTTTTCCGGCCTGAACCGCGACGAGGTCCTGGCTATTGCCGAGCATGAGCACATGCCTGAGGTGGCAGCGTGCGCGCTTGCGGAATACCTCATGCAGCAGGAGCACGGACCGGAGCGCATCCGGGAAATGATCGTGAAAGATGTTCGCGATGCGCAGGAGCGGGGCGACAAGGAGCACGTTCGGGTGTTGCTGCACGTCCTGCATCACTTCGTGCGGGAACATCCAGAGTCGCTGCCGATGGCGGGTCATCTGAAGGACGTGACCTGATCGAAGGAGGCCGCGGCGGAAGCGAAGGGTGGCGCTGCTGCGGCTTCCATTCTCGCCGGCGTCGCGTTGTTGCCGGTCCCCCGGCCCGGTGGTCAGCTCCCCACCAGTGGCACGATGGCAGAAAGTGCGATCGCCACGGCGACGAAGAACTGACTCCCCACGGCTATGACTATGATCTGCATGGCGGCTCCAAAGGCACGCGGATGGCTGCTCTGGCCTGGGGTCGCATCGTCGAGCACCGCTAATCCCGGTGCGAAAGATAACGCCCGATCCTGGAGTTGAGCTGGCGGGCAGCTTTGACCGCTGCGGCAACGGACTTGTGGCTGGCGACGACCTTCTCGACCCTGGCCGCTTCATAGGCGTCCAGCCTGCCGGCGGCATAATCGCTGATCAGATCCTGGGTTATGCGGATAGGCGACGCAGACATATGCAACTCTCCAGTCTGACATTCCCCAACGTGCAAATGAAACCCACACGGGACGTGTTGGTTGCATGACAGCTCGGTTGCTGAAGAAGCTCGCAGATCCGCGCCAGGGCCGCTGTTACCTGCGGAACAGGCGATTTACGGCCGGAATTGTTCGACCATTTCACTGCTGCCGGTGCGTTAATGCGTCGGCGACGCATTATGAGGGGATGACCACTACACCCAACGCGGGTGGCGCAAAGCCCCGATTGGTGATGTCATTCCTGCGCGTCGCGAGTGCCCGGACCATTGCCGCCATTATGCTAAAGTTTAACCACGGTCGCTTGGCAAGCTGGTACTACGATGGCGCCTGAGGCGCAGATCGGTGCCGGAATTGCGGAAGGTGATTTGTGGATCGCGACCGGAACGCGAAAATCCGGACGCTGTAAAAGGGGTGGACCAATGCTGAGGGTTTTTCTGGCGACCACCAATATTTTCGCGTCGCTGGTCATCGGCGCGCTGGCGATGGGGCTCGTTTGGTATCTCGCTCCGGATACCATGCAGAGCCTGTTTCAATCGGCCAGTGGCCTCAAGGGATGGCTGACGAACCTCGGGATCGAGCCGAAGTACAACAACTTCCTTTGGTTCCTGATCGAGGAGCGGCAGCTCGTCTTCATGGGATTCGTCGTGGCGACACGCGTCGTCTTCGCGATCCTTGCGGCGATCTTCATCGCCCCGTTCACCGAAGCGGTCTGAACGCCACCCGCGGTGCGGATCTGCCGGTTCAGGCCTCGGTGCCGAACCGGTGCAGGTCCATGCCGTAGATCCGCAGCCACTGCTTGGCCTCGTCCATGCGCGGCATCGTCTTGCGGACGAGGGCCCAGAAGCGAGGACCGTGGTTCATCTCGGCCAGATGAGCGACTTCGTGGGCTGCCACGTAGTCGAGGATCAGCGGCGGAGCGAGCACCAGCCGCCAGGAAAACGACAGTGTTCCCGTCGTGGAGCATGAGCCCCAGCGGCTTGCCTGATCGCGGATGGCGATCGTGCGCGGTCTCAACTTGAGCCGAGCGGCGTGCCAGGCGACCCGCTCGTCGAGATCGGCGCGCGCCTGTGCGATCAGCCAGTCCTGCAAGCGTCGCGGTGCATAATCGGGATCGCCCGAGACGACGAGTTGCCGTTCTCCCGCTGGACCTTTGGCGCAGGTGACGACCGGCCCGCGCCTCAGGTGCCCGAGGAAAGAAACGGTGTGGGGCTTGCCACGAAGTGGGATCTCGGCACCGTCTTCGAAGGGGACCGGTTCCGGCAAGTTTCCAAGCCGCGCCTTCACCCAATCCATGTGGCGGGAAACGAACTGCCCCGCTTCCTCCAGGTCGCACTGCATCGGCAGGGTGACGATGACGGCACGTTGCGCGCGGCTGATCCGCAGCGTCATGCGCTGGGCTGTAGGGTGATGCCGCACTTCGACAGTAGTCGGAAGGCCTTTAACTTTAAGCTTTTGGGAGGTCCGCGTACCTCGGCGGGCCTTGCTCATCATCCGACCTCGAATTTCGATCTTCTCCCTTGCCGTCTAACAGGCCAGGCACGCACAGCGCGAACCAGAAATGCGCGCCGGCTGCAGCCAGCGGACGCACTGTTGCAATCGCGCGTCATGAGCGACGCGCGGGAGACGCAGGTACGGGGGAATGCTGTTGAGGCGCACGCGAATCCACAGGCATATGGAGGCGAAGCAGTCCTTCGAAGAAGAAGCTGCTGGCGAGAGCGGCCAACTGATAAGGAGCAGCCAGCGATCCAACGACGGATGAGGCGCAGTCACCCGTTCGGTCGACGGTTCCGGCATCATGGCCATTGCTCCGCTTCGCCGCCGGATCCGGCTCGGTGTCATTGGCGGGGGAGAACGCGAAAGCCAGCGTGGTGAGCTCGTTCTGGCCGTTGGCGCGCTCTGCGGCGGTATTGAAATCCATTCGCACGGGCTCGTTCGGGGATCGGGTGCGCTCGAACGTGCGCATGAACCGCGCAACCCTGGGGGCGATTTCGGCCCGGAACCGCGAGCCGTTGAAAACGCCGTAATGGCCGACCTTCGGGCAGACGAAGTGCGTTTTGCTGTCGGCCGGGATGTTGACGCACAGGTCGTGGGCGGCCGCGCACTGGCCGAGGCCCGTGATGTCGTCCTTCTCGCCCTCGATCGTCATCAGCGCGACGCGCCGAATGGCCGACGGATCGACCTTGCGCCCGCGATGGAGCATCTCCCCGCGCGGCAGCGTGTGGCGGACGAAAACGGTGTCGATCGTCTGTAGATAGAATTCCGCAGTGAGATCCATCACCGCGAGGTATTCGTCATAGAACTCCCGATGCTTTTCGGCGGAATCGCCGTCGCCGCGCACGAGATGGTCGAAGAGATCCTTGTGGGCCTTCATGTGCCGGTCGAGGTTCATGGTCATGAACCCGGTGAGCTGCAGGAAACCCGGATAGACGCTGCGCCCGAAGCCCATGCGCGGCCAGGGCACGCTCGAGATGACGGTGCGGCTGAACCAGTCCGTGCCGCGCTCCTCGGCGAGCCTGTTCACCGCCGTCGGACTGACGCGCGTGTCGATAGGGCCGCCTGCGAGGACCATGCTCAGCGGCACGGACGGCTCGTCGTCTTCCTCCATCAGCGCCACGGCAGCCAGGACGGGCACGGCGGGCTGGCAGACCGCGAACACATGCACATCGCCGCCGAAGAAGCGGAACATGTCGCGCACGTAGTCGACGTAATCGTCGAGATCGAACCGGCCGGCGGCCAGCGGCACATCGCGCGCATCCTGCCAGTCGGTAATGTAGACCTCGTGATTGGGGAGCAGCGTCTCGACCGTGCCGCGCAGCAGCGTCGCGAAGTGGCCCGACATCGGCGCCACGATCAGAACGCGCGGATCCTGCGCCCGGCGCTGCTGGGGCACATCACGCACCATGTGAATGAGCCGGCAAAACGGGCGGTGCCAGACGATGTTCTCGTAGACGGGGACGGTTTTGCCGTCGACGATCGTGTCAGTGATGCGGAACTCGGGCTTGTCGTAACGTCGGGTGCTGCGCTCGAAGACTTCCAACGCGGCGGCCGCGTGGCGTCCGAACCCGGTGTGCGTCAGCGGATTGAATGGATTGTTGAAGAACAGCCGTCCCGCGTCCGCTGCTACCCGAGCCGGCCTGACAGCAGCATGGCCCAGCTCGTACCAGTGGTAGAGCATGCCCGACACCCCCGTAATAGTCCCTCGTACTCAGTACAGTTCCGGCCCACTCTGACGGCAGGCTCGGAGTGTCAGGAGGTCGCATTGCGATCACCTGACGCGAACAGTGTGCACCGATTCGTGTGCAGAAGATAGTTCAGAAGCACTTACAACATTTTCGCGAGTTTGTCTGCCATGGCGGATGCAGACGTCGCATGGGTGAAGTGTGCGACGAACTCGCCGCTCGGGTTCATGAGATAGATGATCGAGGTGTGATCAATGGTGTACTCGGCGGTAGACTTCTCGTCTTTCACCTTGCGGTAATAGACGCGGTAGGCTTTGGCCGCGGCCTGGACCTCCTCGGGGGTGCCCGTCAGGCCGACGAGGCGCGGGTGAAAGCTCGGCACGTACTGGGCGAGCTGCTCGGGAGTATCCCGCTCGGGATCTATCGAGATCAGAATCGGCGTGACCTGCTCCGCCTTCGGGCCGAGCTGATCGAGGGCGGCAGAGATCACCTGCAAGCCGGAGGGGCAGACGTCCGGGCAGAAGGTGAAGCCGAAGTACACGAGCATGTACTTGCCGCGGAAATCCTGGTCGGTGACGCGCCGTCCGGTGTGGTCGACGAGCGAGAACGGGCCGCCGACCGTGGCCTTGCCGATCGAGGTCGCTTCCGTTGACGGCATGAGGCGGTCGCGGGCGCCGGGGATGAACGCGATTCCGGCCAGCGTTCCAGCCAGCAATCCGGCAACGAGAAGACCTACCAGTGGAAGCCGCATGAACACTCACTCCGTGAATTGAGGTGAACGGCAGGGGAGCGGGTTTCAGCCCTACTCGCCCATCTGCACCAGCGAGCCGTTCTGCCGTGCGCTCTCCAGCAGGGCGCGGAATAGAACGAAGGCAGCCGAAAGATAGACCAGATTCAGCAGGAACGCGCGGAGCATATAGTCGCCGAGGAACGTCTGATGGAGCACCAGGGCGCGCAGTCCCTCGAAGACATAGGCGGCGGGCAGTGCCAGTGCCACCGGCTGCAGCCATGTGGGCAGCGTCGAGACGGGGTAGTAGACGCAGGCGATGGGGAGCAGCATGAAGACGATGAGCCAGGCAACGCTCTCAGCGCCCATGCCCCATCGCAGCACAGCTCCGGTCGAGATGAGCCCGAGCGCCCAGCTCATGATCACCAGGTTGGCGAAGAAAGCCGCGAACGCGAGGCCGAGGCCCAGCAGATTAAAGCCGAAAAAGACGTAGGCCAGAATCGCCACCGGAAACATGGCGACGGTGAGCTTGATGAGGCTCACGACCATCAGCGAGGCGATGAGCTCACCAGCCCTGAGCGGGCTCATGAGCAGGTGCCCGAGATTGCGGGACCAGATTTCCTCGAGGAAGGCGACGGAGAACCCGAGCTGGCTCCGGACGAGGATATCCCACAGCAGAACGCCGCCGACGAGCAATCCGGCAGCGTTTGCCGCAAGGCTCGTGGTCTTGGCGAGATAGGACTGGAGGAAACCCCACGTCAGCATCGACACCAGCGGCCAGAAAATGAGCTCTGCCGTGCGTGGTCCCGAGGAGCGGATCAGATACCAATGGCGGCGCACCATGGCACCGATGCGCCGCGCGGAGGCCGCGAAGCCCGTGTGGGAATGAAGTCTAGCTGTCACGCGCATGCTCCACAGTCGCCGGCTCGAGGCCATTGAGCGCCTCGGGCGTGCGCCGCCGGGCTATGTCGAGGAACACCTCCTCGAGCGTTTCGCGGCCGAACCGCTTGATCAGCTCGTCCGGTGTCTCGTCTGCAAGGATCCGCCCGCGCTCCATCATGATGACGCGATCGGCAAGCCGCTCGACCTCCGCCATGTTGTGGGACGCGAGCACGATCGTCGCGGAACGGACCCGGCAATAGTTCTCGATGACCGTGCGCACCCAGTCTGCCGTATCGGGATCGAGCGAGGCGGTCGGCTCGTCCAGCAGCAACAGCTCGGGGTCGTTCAAAAGCGATTTCGCGAGACTGACGCGGGTCCGCTGCCCCGCCGAAAGCTTCCCATAGAGGCGGTCGAGCAGCTCCGCGATGCGGAGCTCCTCGGCGATTTCCCGGACCCGGTCGGCGACGCCGATCACGCCGTAGAGCTGGCCGAAGATCTCCAGGTTCTGGCGCACGGTCAGCCGCTTCGGGATCTCGACGTAGGGGCTCTGGAAGTTGAGCCGGTGCAGGGCGGCGTACCGGTTCTTGGTCATGTCGACGCCGAATACGCGCACCGAGCCCGAGGTCGGGACGACAAGGCCCATCAACATGGAGATCGTGGTCGTCTTGCCGGCCCCGTTGCCGCCAAGCAGCGCCGTTACCGATCCAGCAGGCAGGCTGAAGCTGACGCCATCCACGGCGACGACATCGCCATAGACTTTGCGCAGCTCACGCACTTCGACGGGAAGTGCTATCCCGCCGGCACTCCTGTTTCCAGCTTGCAGCATGATGCTATGCCCGGCTAGGGGCAGCGACGCCTTGATATTGAGAGTAAAGTTTCGACCTATGTGGGCAAACGGCGGGCCACGCGCAAGTCAAAACCGGCCACCCGCAGGATGAGGTAAGTCTAGCATGGCAGAATCGGGCAGCGAGCCTGGGCGCATGGTGAATCGGTGGCTGGCGTTCGAGGGCCGCTTCGACACCGAGCAGGCGGAAAGCCGACTGCGGCTACAAACGATCGTGCGCCTCAGGTGGTTCGCGGTCGTCGGGCAGCTGCTCGCGGTCAGCATCGTCCACTTCGGCTTCGGGTTCGAGTTCCCGTTCGGCCTATGCTTGCTGCTGATCGCGGCTTCGGCGTGGCTGAACGTGTTCCTGAGCGTCCGCTACCCTGCGCGGCATCGGCTCGGTGCGACGTTCGCGACAGCTCTTCTTGCCTACGATATCCTGCAGCTCGTCGGGCTCCTCTACCTGACCGGCGGCATCGAGAACCCGTTCGTCGTGCTGATCGTGGCGCCGGTGACCGTTTCGGCTGCAACCTTGCCGCTGCGCAACACGGTGCTGCTCGGCAGCCTGGCGCTGGCATCGACGGCGCTGCTGATCATCGACCACTGGCCCATCCCGTGGTTCGACTGGGAGATCCTGGTGCTGCCGACGACCTATCAGGTCGGGCAACTGGCAGCCGTTGCGGCCACGATGCTGTTCCTGGCGTTTTACGTCTGGCGCCTGTCCAAGGAAGCACGCCAGATGTCGGCAGCCTTGACCGCGACCGAGCTGGTTCTGGCGCGGGAGCAGAAGCTGCACGCCCTCGACGGCCTGGCGGCCGCCGCTGCGCACGAGCTCGGCACCCCGCTCGCCACGATCGTCCTCGTCACCAGCGAGCTGCAGCGCGGCGTCGAGCCCGGCACCGATCTGGCCGAGGATCTGGCCCTGTTGCGCAGTCAGGCGGACCGCTGCCGGGAGATCCTGCAGAAACTCACGCGGCAGCCGAGCGAGCAGGACCCCCTGCACGCGACCCTTTCCGTGAGCCAGCTGCTCGACGAGGCGGCGGAGCCCTATCGTACCCCCGCGGTTGCCATCGAGATCAGCAGCCGAGCCGCCGCGGAGGTTGCGGGTGCCGCAGCGCGGGAGCCTGTCGGCCAGCGCCGGCCGGGGCTGATCTACGGTCTGGGTAATCTCGTTGAGAATGCTGTCGATTTCGCCCGCAGCAAGGTCCAGATCTCGGCGCGCTGGGACGAGCGCTCGCTGGAAATTGAGGTCATGGACGATGGGCCGGGTTTCCAGCCTGAGCTGCTCGACACCCTGGGCGAGCCCTATGTCACGACGCGTCCGGCCGGTACGGCAGGCGCCCGCAGCCGGCCCGGGCTCGGCCTCGGCTTCTTCATCGCGAAAACCCTCCTCGAGCGGTCGGGTGCCAGCCTTACACTGGACAACCGCCCGTTGCCCGAGCATGGCGCCGTCGTTCGCATCAGCTGGCCGCGCGAGGTGTTCGAGGCTCCTCCGGCGGCGGCGTCCGGCCGGTAGCTACATGAATTCGCTGAAAAAACGGAACACGGGGGTTGGCTGCGGCATTTCGACAGCTATATGTAGGAGGTCAGGAGAACAGTGCCGTGGCCGAAGAATTCGCATTCAGTAAAGAAGAGCTTCCCGAAGATCCCTCCCTCGTCATCGTGGACGATGACCGGGCGTTCCTGCAACGCCTCGGCCGTGCCATGGAGACGCGCGGGTTCGAGGTGCGCACCGGGCATTCCGTGGCGGAGGGCCTGGATCTGATCCGTCAGAAGGCGCCAGCGTTCGCCGTCGTCGACATGCGGCTCGAAGATGGCAATGGCCTGGATGTCATCGCCGAGTTGGCGCGGATTCGCCCCAATGCGCGGGCGATCGTGCTCACCGGGTACGGCAACATCGCCACGGCTGTTTCGGCTGTGAAGCTGGGTGCCGTCGATTATCTGGCCAAGCCGGCCGATGCGGACGATGTAACCGATGCGCTGCTGGCTCCGGCCAACGCGAAGGCGTCGCCGCCGGAGAACCCGATGTCGGCAGACCGGGTGCGCTGGGAGCACATTCAGCGCGTCTACGAGCTCTGCAACCGCAACGTCTCGGAGACCGCCCGGCGGTTGAACATGCACCGCAGGACGCTGCAGCGGATTCTCGCCAAGCGCGCTCCGAAGTAGAGCGTGGCAATCGGGAACTCGGGTCAGTCGCCGCGGGTCAGTCGCCCGAGCGCAATGCCCGGATCGATGAGGGATTGCAGTCGCGCGGCGGCGGCGCGTCCGAACCGTAGCGCCATGGCGCGGCGGCGATGAGCCGGCAGTCTCGTCTCGGTCACCGGGCGCAAGATTTCACCCCCGTACCTGTCAGCAATGATGAGCCCGGTTTCCGGCGGGATCAGCTCCTGCGGAAACGTGGGCGAGACCGCGAAGTAGAGCCGGTCGCAATAGTCCCAGTATTCGTGCCACTTCAGGTCGGCGCGAAAGTCTTCGACGCAGGATTTGATCTCGACGATCCAGAGATCACCCTTCTCCGACAGGGCAACAATGTCGGCCCGCCTTCCGTTGGGCAGGGAAAGCTCAGATATGCTGGCATGACCGAGGCTGGCCAACAGGCGTCCGACACCGCGCGCAATCTCGAGCGCGGCCGGTGATTGGCGGCCATCTTTATAGGGTCCGCAATCGATCCCGGACGCGCCTGCCTTGGGTTCGCCATCCATCGGTGACATTTCCGCAACTGACTCACGAGGCGCCGATTCGAGACTCTCGTTTACCCTTCTTTTCGCGGGGCGCAGCCTGACATACCGTCCCGGCCAACGGACTTTCACGGGGAGCGCGTAATCATGTTCTTCAAGCGAGCGCCGCAAGACAAGGCAGTTGCCAAAGCCACCGATGAGGTGCCGGCACAACCGGCGGCGAAAGCCGAAGACGCACCGGTGAAGGCCGACGGGCACGCGCCTCTGGCTGCCACCGAGCTACGCCGTTGCGTGGAGGCCGAGTCGCTAGGCTTCACCTCGACCAGCGAGCTGGAGCCGATCACGGGGCTCATCGGCCAGGAACGGGCGCTCCGTGCAATCGAGTTCGGCACGAGCATGAAGAGCTACGACTTCAACCTGTTCGTGCTGGGTCCGCCTGCCTCGGGCAAGAGCACAGCCGTCCGATCGTATCTGGAGAAGAAGGCCGCGGAGTTGCCGCCTCCGCCCGACTGGGTCTACGTCAATAATTTCGACAACCTCAACCGTCCGCGCGCGTTGCAGCTGCCGGCCGGGCTCGGCAGCCGATTGGCTACCGCCATGGTCGCGGTCATCAATGAGCTGCGGACGACGCTGCCCGCAGTGTTCGAGGGCGAGGAATACCAGACACGGCGCCGGGCGATCGAGGAGGAGTTCCGATCCGGGCATGAGGATGCGTTCGAGACGCTCAGCCGCAAAGCGCAGGCCCAGAATATTGCCATTCTGAGGACTCCGATGGGGTTCGCCATGGCGCCCGTGCACGAGGGCAAGGTGGTGAAGCCCGAGGTCTTCAACGCCCTGCCCGAGGACATGCGCAAGAACGTGCAGGCCAAGATCGAGGTGCTCCAGAAGGAGCTGGAATCGATCCTCGAGCGGGTGCCGAAGTCGGACAAGGCGCGCCGCAACCGCCTGAGCGAGCTCAACCAGGAGACGGCCGCGGGGGTGGTCAGCGAGGCCCTCCACGATGTCCGGGCGAGCTTTGCCGAGGTGCCGGAGGTCATTGAATACCTCGATGCCGCGGGTCGTGACTTGATCCGCAACGTTGGCCTGTTCCTCGCCCCGGGCGCCGATGAGAACGAGCTCGTCAAGCAGTCGGTGGACCCCGCCCGCGATCCGCGCTTCCGCCGCTACATGGTCAACGTCGTCGTCGGGAACGGCGAGCCCGGTTCGGGCGCCCCGGTGCTGGAGGAGATCAATCCGACCTACAGCAACCTGATCGGCCGCATCGAGCACATTGCCCAGATGGGCGCCCTCGTCACCGATTTCCTGCTGATCAAACCTGGTGCCCTGCACCGCGCCAACGGTGGCTATCTGCTCATCGACGCACGCAAGCTGCTGCTGTCGCCGTTCGCCTGGGAAGCGCTGAAGCGCACCATCAAGGCGCGCGAGATTCGCATCGAGCAACCGGCGGAGACCATGGGTCTGATCTCGACCCAGACGCTCGATCCGGAGCCGATCCCGCTCGACGTCAAGATCGTGCTGTTCGGTGATCGGGAGGTCTACTACCTGCTCGCCGCCTACGACCCTGATTTCCGCGGGCTCTTCAAGGTCCAGGCCGACTTCGACGACACGATCGCGCGTTCGGACGAGAACAATCTCGCCTATGCGCGGGTGATCGCGTCGATCGTATCGAGGCACGACTTGAAGCCGTTCGATGCCTCCGCCGTCGCGCGCGTGATCGAGGAAGGGGCGCGGCTGGCCGATGATCGTGAGAAGCTGTCGATCGAGATCGGCCGCATTTCCGATCTGGTGCGGGAGGCCGACTACTGGTCGAGTGAGGCCGGCCGCGAAATAACGACCCGTGAGGATGTTGCCCGCGCCATCGAGGAGGGCATCCAGCGCGCTGACCGGCTGCGGGACCGGTCGTTCGAGATCATCGAGCGGGACATTGTTCTCATCGATACCACGGGCGCCAAGGCGGGGCAGATCAATGGCCTGTCAGTCCTTCAGCTCGGCACGTTCTCCTTCGGGCGGCCGAGCCGGATCACGGCGCGGGTCCGCATGGGCCAGGGCCGCGTGGTCGATATCGAGCGCGAAGTGAACCTCGGCGGCCCGCTGCACTCCAAGGGTGTCATGATCCTGTGGGGCTACCTTGCCGGTCGGTATGCGGAGGATGTACCTTTGGCGCTGGCAGCGACGCTCGTCTTCGAGCAGTCATACGGTGGCGTCGATGGCGACAGCGCCTCCTCGACGGAGCTTTACGCTCTGCTTTCAGCGCTGTCCGAGGTGCCGGTGAAGCAGGGATTTGCGGTCACCGGCTCGGTCAACCAGAGGGGTGAAGTGCAGGCGATCGGCGGGGTCAACGAGAAGATCGAGGGCTTCTTCGACGTGTGCAAGGCGCGCGGCCTGACCGGCGAGCAGGGCGTTTTGATCCCGAAGTCGAATGTGCAGCATCTGATGCTGCGCGAGGATGTGGTGGAAGCCGTTCGCGAGGGGAAATTCGCGATCTATGCCGTGAGCCACGTCGACGAGGGGATGGAGATCCTGACCGGAGTGAAGGCCGGCGAGCGCGATGAGAGCGGGCAATTCCCGCCCGGATCCATCAACCGGCTGGTCGAGGACAAGCTGAAGCTGTTTGCCGAACGCGCCAAGTCGTTCGGCCGCTCGAAGGGTGAGTCGCAGGAAATCGGGAAAATCACATCATGATCGCGCACGTCGCGGAAGCTGCGGAGGCCCGTGGGCGCGTCGTCCTGCAGCTACGGACTGCACATCCGAGCCCTGTGGCCATCGAAGCCGCCGTGCGCGTGGCGCAGGCGTTCCAGTCGGGCATCGAGACCCTGTTCATCGAGGACCTGAACCTGTTCGAGCTGGCGAGCTTCCCGTTCGCGCGCGAGATCTCGCTGACGGGGCGCACGTCCAGATCGATCAGCTCGGACGATCTCGAGCAGGAGTTCCGGCTGGCCTTCGCCGCCTTGCAGCGCCGCATCGCCGCGATGGCTCACGCAGCCGAGGTGCCGATCAGCCAGCGGGTCGTCCGCGATGAGCCAATCGTTGCTCTCGCGACCACGTGCGCCGAGTGCGGACCGTGGAACGTGGTGGCGCTGGCCGAGCCGTTCGGTGCCATGAGCGGCGAGTCGTTGCGTCAGCTGTTCGACTCCGTGGTCGACGCCACCGGTCTCGTGCTGGTGGGCCCCAAGGCGCAGCGTACCAGCGGACCGGTTATCATCGCTGTCGAAGACCTCGAGCGGCTGCCAAGTATGATCCGGGCCGGGGAACGTCTCGTGTCGGCGACTGGCGGGACGCTGGCCATCGTGCCGATCGCCGATGACGACGACCGCCTGCACTGGATGGAGGGGCAGGTCCGCCTTCTGCTCGGTGACCGCACCGATGCGCAGATCATCGTGCCCGGATGTGCGCAGGGCGCAGCCGAGGTGGTGGCCGAGGCGCTGCGGCGCCTGAAAGGTGGATTCGTCATCAGTCAGTTCGGCGGTCTCGTCGTGCCGGCGGAGGGCGATCTGCGTGCGCTCGCCGCGGCGCTCGAGTGTCCGCTGTTGCTGGTGCGATAATTTACCCGGATCAAGAACCACTGACACGGTTCCCGCTTGCCGGAGTGGCGGCCCGCCCCTACCTCAGGGAGCGTGTAGGCGCAGCGCGGAGATGACGACCATAGGTTCCGATCGGGGAGGCTCTTCTGCCGGGCTGGTGCGATCTTATCTGGGACAGGTCGGGGGGTCCCCGTCGTTCAGGGCGTGCGCGGTTGCGGGTGTAGTCGGTATCGTCATCCTCTGGCTCGTGGACGCGCTGGCAGCAGGTCCGCTTGGTGCGGCACTCGCTGCAGCTCTGGTTGCCGCGGTGCTGGCGCGTGGAGCGCGGCCCGAAACGATCGCCGCTCCGACCGTCGCGTCGATCCCCCAAGCCGAGCCGGAGACGGTTTCCGACGAGCCGTTCACCGAACCCGTTCTTCCGCCACCGCCAAAGCCTGACACGAGCTGGCGCATTGCGGTCAGCGCCATTCCAGATCCGGCGCTGGCCCTCGATGCCGAAGGCATGGTGGTCCACCACAACGCGGCGGTCGCCGACCTTTTCCCGCGCATCCGCGTGGGCCAACAGATTTCAAGCGTCAGCCGCAGCCCCGAGCTGCTGGCAGCTATCGAGAAAGCGCGCGATGCGCAGGACGTGACGATCGTCGAGCTGCACGATCGGGTGCCGGTGGAGCGCCGGGTTTCGGCCATCCTGACGGCATTCTCGTTCAGGGATGCGGCGGAGGGCGATCCGGTGCTGCTGGTCACCTTCCGTGACATCACGGATCAGGAGAAGCTTGCGCAGATGCGGGCGGATTTCATCGCCCATGCGAGCCATGAACTGCGCACCCCGCTCGCCTCACTGCGTGGTTTCGTTGAAACGCTGCAGGGGCCAGCTCGGGACGATGCGGTCGCCCGCGAGCGCTTCCTGGGGATCATGGCCGCCCAGGCGGAGCGGATGACGCGCCTCATCGACGATCTGCTGTCGCTCAGCCGCATCGAGATGCGCGTTCACTTGCCTCCGCGCGGCACCGTCGCGCTCGGCGAGGTGATCGATTTCGTCGCGCAGTCCCTAGAGCCGGTCGCACGCGCGGCCGGCATTACCGTCACCGTGGAGCGCCTGCTCCCTTCAGCGCGCGTGCGTGGAGATCGTGAGGAACTGGTGCAGGTGTTCCAAAACCTGATCCAGAACGCGATCCGGTACGGCAAGCAGGGTGGGACCGTGAACGTGCGCATCGCGCCGGCACCTGGAGGCCAGGCAGCCCCCGCGCGGGTCTCGGTTTCCGTCACTGACGATGGACACGGCATCGCGCCCGAGCATCTCCCGCGGCTGACTGAGCGCTTTTATCGTATCAGCGCCTCGGCAAGCCGGGAGAAGGGCGGAACGGGGCTGGGTTTGGCCATCGTCAAACACATCGTCACGCGGCATCGCGGCGAGCTCAAGATAGCGTCCACCGTTGGGGTGGGCTCGACCTTCACTGTGGTGCTCGATGAGCTGCCTGGTTCGGGGTCGCTGGTGTCCGCTCCTGCTACGGCGCGGAAATAGCTAAGGGTTCCAGGAACTTAAGCTGTCATCAAAGCATTGCGTCACTGCTCTATCAGATCGAGCACGGCGTGAGGGGCGCCGTCTTACCGGGGGCGGTTCCAGGGTTTGGGACAAGTCCTCGCAGCCCAGCCAGGGAGAGCAAGAGTGACCACCCAGTCAAAGGCCCTCGTTCTGGCGGCCGTCGCGGCAGGCGCATTTGCATTCGCAGCGAGCAACGCAGAGGCGCAGACACGCGACACCATCCAGATCGCCGGCTCATCCACCGTGCTTCCCTTCTCGAGCATCTTGGCCGAGGAATTCGGCCAGGCATTCCCCAGCTTCAAGACACCTGTCGTCGGTTCCGGCGGCACCGGCGGCGGGTTCCGTCAGTTCTGCCAGGGCGTCGGACCGAGCACCATCGACATCGCCAACGCATCCCGTCCCATCACCGCGAAGGAAATCGAGAGCTGCACGTCGAATGGCGTCAAGCAGATTCTCGAGGTTCAGTTCGGCTACGACGGCATCGTGTTCGCATCGCGCGCCGACCGCGCCGAGTTCAAGCTCGAGCCGAAGTTCATCTTCGCGGCCCTCGCCGCCAAGGTCGAGAAGGACGGCAAGCTCGTCGACAACCCCTATACCAAGTGGTCCCAGATCGACAGCAGCCTGCCTGATCAGGAGATCACGCTCGTGATCCCCGCGTCCAATCACGGCACCCGCGAGGTCTTCGAGGAAAAGGTGGTGATGCCGGGCTGCAAGTCGTTCCCCGCCTTCGCCGCCCTGAAGGGCGATGAGCAGAAGGCTGCATGCCTCGGCCTGCGTCAGGACGGCCGCGTCGTCGAGATCGCTGGCGACTACACCGAGACGCTGGCGCGCCTGACGGCCCAGGCCGATGCCCTGGGCGTGTTCGGCCTCAGCTTCTACGATCAGAACCGCGACAAGCTGCGCGTGGCGGCTGTCAACGGCGTGGTTCCCTCGCTCGAGACCATCGCCGAGGGCGCGTATCCGGTGTCGCGGCCACTCTACTTCTACGTCAAGGGCGAGCATATCGGTGTCGTCCCGGGCCTCGAGGAGTTCGCCGAGTTCTTCCTGAGCGATGCCATGGCTGGCAGCGAAGGCATGCTGGTCGACGCCGGCCTCATCCCGATGGATGCTGCGGCCCGCGAGAAGGTCCTGGCCGACCTGAAGAGTCGCAAGTCGAAGGCGAACTGACACGTTGCGATTCCCCTGGTCGGCGCTGCATGACAGTGGCGCGCGAGCCGGGGGTGTAAGACCTGCGGTCTGACGAGCACTCGGCGCGGGCATCAGCCTGAGCCGAGATTTGCTCGAGATTGCAAAGGTACTCGTGGGGAAAGTATTTCCGGATGTCTTCGTTCTGGTTGACTGTCGCAATACTTGTAGCGATGGGCTTCGCCTATCAGCTCGGTACGGCAAAGAGCCGTGCAGTTGCCGCACGATCCGGGACGAAACTGAATTCGCTCCCAACCCATTACGGCGCACTGGTCGCCCTGTGGTGCGGCGTGCCGGCGATCGCCGTACTGCTGCTCTTCTGGATTTTCGAGGGCGGGGTGATCAGGGCGCTGGTGGCGTCAGGACTGCCCGAGGCGGTCCGCGCGCTCCCGGCCAATCAGCTGAATGCAATCCTTAATCGCATCAACGCCATCGCCACCGGATTTGGCGTCGCGGGGACGCCTGAGCCGTACGAGCTGGCCGCAGCCGCGCGCATGGCGCACCTCGAGACGATCGGTCTGCTGGCCAAGATCGCCGCGATGGCCGCCGGCGCGGTGCTGGGCCTCGTCTATGTCCTCCGCCGCTTCAGCCCGCAGCTGCGGGCCCGCAACGAGGTCGAGCGCGGGGTGGTGCTCTTGCTCATCGGCTGCTCGGCCGTCGCGATTTTCACGACGATCGGCATTGTCCTGTCAATGCTGGGTGAGGCGATCCGCTTCTTCAGCTTCGTGCACCCGTTCGATTTCTTCTTCGGCACCGTCTGGAACCCGCGCTTCTCGACTGTTGGCGCGGGGGGCGGGGGTGGCTACGGGCTGCTGCCGCTGCTTTGGGGAACGCTGCTGGTCTCCTTCATTGCCATGATCGTCGCAGTGCCGATCGGCCTGATGACTGCGATCTACATGGCCGAGTATGCCTCGCCGCGTCTGCG
>JAEZHL010000290.1 GCA_023416575.1 Pseudomonadota bacterium | reverse complement strand
CATCAGAGCCTCAGGCAGTTGGATGCAGCCGCAATCCCTGCAACGTGTCCGCCGTGCGGATGCACCGCGCAAGATGATCGCCGCCTAAATCGACGGGTTCGGGCGCAGCGACGCTGCATGCTTCCGTCATCAGCGGGCAGCGGGGACCGAAGGCGCAACCGGGCGGCAGATTGGTGAGATCGGGTGGGTTGCCGGCGATCGCCGGAAGACGGGTTCCCGACAGGCTTCCGCCATGGCCGCGCGTCGACAGCAGGCCGAGCGTATAGGGATGGCGTGGCGTGCGGATGATGTCCCGCACGGGTCCGATCTCGACGATGCGCCCGGCGTACATGACCGAAATCCGGTCGGCGACCTCGACCGCAACGCCGATGTCATGGGTTACGAAAATGACAGACAGCCCGAATTCGCGCTGCAACTCTCGTAGGAGCAGCAGGATCTGGACCTGAACCGTTGCGTCGAGCGCCGTCGTGGGTTCGTCAGCAAGCAGGATCTGGGGACGGCAGGCAAGGGCAAGGGCTATCATGGCGCGCTGACGCATGCCGCCGGACATCTCGTGCGGATAATTGTCGAGCCGGCGCGCCGCACTCGGGATTCGGACACGCTCGAACATCTCCAGGGCGCGCTTTCTGGCATCCATTTCGCTGATGCGCTCGTGTTTCCGGATGGCCTCTGTGATCTGGCGGCCCACCGTATAGACCGGATCCATCGCCAGCATCGGCTCCTGGAAAATCATCGATACGGTCTTGCCGCGGAAACTGCTCAGAGCCGAACCTGTAAGCGCAAGAACGTCAGTGCCAGCGACAGTGATGCGACCTTCGATCAGTGTTGTCGACGGCCGGTGCAGGCGGAGGATGGAGCGCAGAGTCACGCTTTTGCCGGAGCCGGACTCGCCCAGAAGCGCTACTACTTCGCCGGAGCCGAGTGAAAGATCGACACCGTCGACGGCAGTTACCGGCTTGCTGCCGCCCGTAAAGGTGACACGAAGTTTCTCGATCTTGAGAATGGGCTGCGATCGGTTCATGCGGCCTTGCCTCTTGCCTGGGAATGGCCCGATCCGGCAATCACCATGTGACAGGCTGCCGAATGATCCAATCCCGCCGCTGAAATCGCAGGCTCGACCGCGCTGCAGACGGCTTCCGCATCCACACACCGCGTCCGAAACCTGCACCCTGAAGGAGGATTGATGGGGTTGGGTGGATCGCCCGCTAGCGGCGCCTCCAGCGTGCGCCGATCCGGATCCATCGACAGCATCGATCCGAGCAGCGCCGTCGTGTAGGGATGACAGCTGCCTGTGTAGAGCGACTGGGTCGGCCCCAACTCGACGACTTTGCCGAGGTACATCACCAGGACCCGGGTCGACATGAAGCGCACGACCTCGAGATCGTGGCTGATGAAGATATAGGTCAGGCCGAACTCATCCTTGAGATCGAGCAGCAGATTGAGAACCTGCGCCTCCACGGATTTGTCGAGTGCAGATACGGCTTCGTCCAGAATGAGAATGCGGGGCTCGAGCGCGAGCGCGCGCGCAATGTTGACCCGCTGACGCTGTCCACCCGAAAGCTCGTGCGGGTAGCGACCGGCGAAACGCTGAGGCTCGAGGCCGACCCGATCGAGCAGCTGACGTGCCCGCGCGATTGCATCGAGACCAGAAACGCCATGGACTGTAGGCGCAAAGGCGATCGACTCTTCGATCGTGAGCCGTGGGTTCAGGGACGCGTAGCTATCCTGGAACACCATCTGAACCTGGCGGCGGAAGGTCTTCCAGGGCATCCGCCGCGAGCCGATGACATTCCCGTCGAAGCGAATATCGCCCGCGTCAGCTTCGATCAGGCGCATGATGAGGCGCGCCGTCGTGGACTTGCCGCATCCGGATTCGCCGACGATGCCGACGGTCTCGCCGGCGCGGACGCTGAACGTCACGCCATCGACCGCGCGTACGGCGGCCGTGGTGCGACCGAGGAGGCCCGATCGGATCGGAAAATGCTTGACGAGATCGACCACCTCGAGCAGCGGGCGGGAGGATGTCTGATCCGCGGCCATTGCTATGCCTTGATGTCCATGGCCGACCGCAATCCATCAGTCAGCATGTTGAACGAAATCGAGGTGATGAAGATCATCACGCCCGGCAGCGCGCAGAGCAGCGGCTGCGTATAGATCGCCGTTCGCAAGGTATTCAGCATCAATCCCCACTCCGGCTCGGGTGGCCTGACGCCGAGACCGAGGAACGACAGTCCCGATGCAAGGATCATCGACACTGCAATGAGGCTCATCGCGTAAACGAAGATCGGGCCGAGCACGTTGCCCAGCACGTGTTTTCGAATGATGGCCAGCGCTCCGGCACCGCTCGCACGCGCTGCCTCGACATAGTCGCGGGAGCGCACGCCAGTCGTTACACTTTCGGCGACCCGAGCGATGGGCGGAATGAAGACGATCGTGAGCGATAACAGACCGTTGAAAATGCCGGCGCCGAGCGCACCAGAAAGCGCAATAGCCAGCAGAACGGATGGAAACGCGAAGAACACATCGATCGTGCGCATCAGGATCGTGTTCAGCCAGCCGCCGACATAGCCCGCCGTGATGCCGATGAGCGAACCGAAGAACAGCGCCATGAATACGGGCGTCACACCCATGAAGAGGGACAGGCGGGAGCCATAAATGAGGCGGCTCAGCATGTCCCGACCGAGCTCGTCCGTCCCGAGCGGGAAGCCGTCGGTGCCCGGCGGACGCAAGCGCCGCAGCGTCATGCCCTTGTAGGGATCCTGCGGGGCAATATACGGAGCAAGGATGGCCATGAGAATGATGAGCAAAATGACGATACCGGCGCCGACGGCCACGGGGTCGCGCCGGAAGCGGCGCCAGACCGTCGCCCAGTAGCTCGGCGAGCGCGTTACCGGCTCGAGAACCTTGATGTCACTCGTCATCAACATGGCTCAGCTCCGCTGTACGCGCGGATCGAGCGCGGTCTGGACGATATCGACGAGAAGATTGAGGACGACGAAGAACAGCGCCAGGACCAGAATGGTCCCCTGGAGCAAGGGCAGATCACGCTGGAAGATGGCGTCGTTGAGCAGTAGCCCTGTGCCCGGCCAGGAAAACACTGTTTCTATAAGAATTGATCCGCCGAGCAGATACCCGAGCTGAATGCCCATGACCGTCAGGGCTGTTGGGGCGGCATTCTTGACGACATGCTTGAACACGCCCCATTCGCTCAGTCCCTTGGCATGCAAGCCGGCGATGAATTCCTGGCTCAGGATCTCGGCGACGAGGGCGCGTATCGTGCGGGTGATGATCCCCATCGGGATCACTGACATCGTGACAGCGGGGAGGATCAGGTACTGGATATGTTGCCAGTCCCAGTTCCAAGACGCGGATCCATTGGGTCCGGCGCCCGTTGCCGGCAACCATCCGAGCAGGGCCGCGAAGATGATCACCAGCACCATGCCGAGCCAGTAATGCGGCACCGATACTCCGACGGCAGCAATCGTCGATACCAGCTTGTCGATCCAGGTGTCGCGAAAATATCCGGCGACGAAGCCGAAAAGAATTCCCAGAAAGAAACCGATGATCGTTGCCAGAATGGCCAGCATCAGCGTGTTCTTGACGGCAGTGCTGACCTCGGTCAGCACCGGCCTGTTCGTGCGGATGGAGGTACCGAGATCGCCCTGAAAAGCGCGCATCAGCCATTTCAGGAATTGCTCGTGATAGGGCCGGTCGAAGCCGTAGAGCTGAAGGAGCTGCTGGCGCACATTTTCGGAGGCATCCGGCGGCAGCACTGACACAAGGGGATCGCCTGGCGAAATGTGGACAAGAATGAAGCATACGAGCGCGACCCCCAGCATGATCGGAAGGCTGAAGAACAGGCGCTTCAAGGTGTAGACGATCATTGCCTCATCCCTTATCGGAGGCCCTCCGGCTGACGTAAGCGACACGCGGGTTCGCAGCCGAAGCCACTTCTGGGCAGGCCGGCGCGATTAGCAGATGATCGCGCCGGACCTGTCGTCGGGACCCACTCTGCGAGAGCGGGAAGTGTCCTTACTCCATGGTGACGGGAGCCAGATCGATGAACCAGCTCTTCGGCTGGACGACGTTCTTCACCTTCGGGCTGATGGCGCGCGGGCCGACGTCGTGAGCCACCCAGAGGAAGGGCGCTTCCTCCACGATCCGTGCGTGCAAGCGTGCCAGGGCCGCGTCGCGATCCGCGTCGGCGAACGAGGTCCGGGCATCGGCGATCAACTTGTCGATTTCATCGTTGCCGAAGTAGCCCCAGTTATTCGAAACCGGCGGGAAGGTCTTGGTCGAGGTGAACCGCACCATCGCGAAGAACGGATCCATGGCTGCGAATGTCACGTTGGTGGCGTGAGCACCGCGGGACGTCGGATCCTTGGAGCCGGCGCGCCAGTTGGTGAACAGCGCATTCCATTCGATGACATCGAGCTCGACGTCGAAGTAGCACTCCTTCAGCGCCTGCTGCAGGTACTCGTTCATTGGAATCGGCTGCATCTGTCCGGAGCCGGAAGCCGACGTAAGCGTCTTCACTTTCAGGAGCTTGTTCGGTCCGTAGCCGGCCTCCTTCATCAGCTTCTGTGCCGCGGCGAGGTCATACTTGATGTCGAACTTCGGATTGCCCCACCAGGGATGACCGGGAGGCACGGTGCCCTTGGGTACTTCCATGAGCCCGCCCAGCAATTGCTTCAGCTCGTCGCGGTTGACGCAGAGATTGGCGGCATAGCGCACCCTCTTGTCGGTCCAGGGCGAACCCTCGGCAAAGGAGAATTGCCATGGCCAGACGTGCGGCTGCGCGTTGGCGTAGATGACAAATCCCTTTCCTTTGATGAGGTCTGCGGCATCCGGAGCTGGGTTTTCGATCCAGTCGACTTGTCCTGACAGAAGCGCCGCGGTGCGCGCGTTGGCCTCCGGCATCGGCAGGAGCACGACTCGGTCGATTTTCGGCCTGCGCTTCTCGTCCCAGTAGTTGTCGTTCTTTGCGTACTCGACCCGTTCACGCGGGGTGAACTTCACCATTTTGAAGGGACCGGAGCCGGATGCGTCAGCCGCGAACGCGGCCCACGCCTGCTTGGCTCGCTCGGCCGGATCGGCCACGTTCGAGAGCGCGTCGAACTTGGCTTTCCAATGTGCGGGCGACGCGATGAACAAATTACTGAGGTTGATCGGAAGGAAGCTGTCGGGCTCCTTGGTCGTCAGCTCCACGGTGTAGTCGTCGATGGCGCGTGCGGAAAGGAGATTGGGCATGCGCGATATTGTGACGCCGATTTGATCCGGCGCAAAATGTGGCGCATCCTTTTTCAGAACCTTTTCGACGTTCCAGACGATGGCATCGGCCTTGAGGTCCGATCCGTCATGGAACTTGACGCCCTGGCGCAGCTTGAAAATCCACTTGGTGGTGTCTTTGCTGTCGACCGCCCATTCCCTCGCCAGGCCCGGGATCAGAATACTCGGCTTTTCTGCCGACGAAAGGTCCCACTGCGTGAGGCTGTCGTAGAGCGGAATTCCAGTGAAGCGATTTCCTTCGAATCCTTGATCGGGTTGTCCGTTCGTCTTCGGAATGTCGGCAGCCGTCATGGCGATGCGCAAGACTTTCTCCTGCGCCGCAGCGTTGGCAATGTGCAGCAGGCCAAAGGCCAGGGCACCGATTGCAGGTGCGATCAGGCGAGGTATCGTCGACTTCTGTCTCATTCCGTCTCTCCTCCATTCTATGACGACATCAGGGAACGGATGGAAAGTATGCAGTCAACCGTATCGCTTTGCTAGTGTCAGATGGCGTACGTTTTTTGTGCGGATTGCATACAGTATGGGCATGCAATGGAGTCCGAGGCGCGGTACAATCGTGGCGGGGCGGGAAGCCGGATACGAAAGATGGAGCAAAAAGCGCCAATTTCGGATGGTCGGGTCGCGCCGCCAATGGATCGCGTCCAGCACATCTATCAGCAGATGTTCGACGCGATCGTTCAGCATCAGATTCCACCTGGAACGCGGCTGCCGGAAGTGCATCTGGCGCGCATCTTCGGGGTCAGCCGCACATTGGTGCGTCAGGCACTCCAGCGGCTCATGCTCGAACACCTCGTGACCCAGGAGCCCAATCGCGGCATGCGGGTTGCCATGCCGACTGCGGCCGAGGTGCGCCACATCTACAGCGTCCGGCGCTTGATCGAATGCAATATGATCGAGGCACTTGCCGGACGGATCACGAAGGCGCTGTTTCGCGACATGAAGCGGACCGTCGACCGGGAGGAGCAGGCCAACGCGCGCAACAGAAAAAGCGAGGCGATGCATCTGGCCGGGGTTTTCCATCTGCAGCTCGCCGCGGCGCTCGACAACCCCGTTCTCGTCGAGATCCTGCGCGAGCTGATTTCGCGGGGCGATGTCGCCATCGCGGTCTACGAGAAATCCAAGCGGTCAGCCTGCCGCTGCAACGACCACCACCGCATTCTGGAGCAACTCAAAAATGGGGATGTTCGTGGCGCACAGGAGCAGATGCGGCGACATCTGCAAGA
>JAEZHL010000268.1 GCA_023416575.1 Pseudomonadota bacterium | reverse complement strand
GGCGGGCGCGCCGTCGAGCCGCGTTGGATCGAGTATTCCCATGCACGGACGCCCTGGCCGCGCCTCGGCACGCCGGAGGATGTTGCCAACGCCACGCTGTTCCTGGCGAGCGATGAGGCGACCTACCTGACCGGCCATACACTCTTCGTCGACGGCGGTTGGATGGCCGCCTGATCTGCGGCGGTGGGTAGTCGTTCGCTGATGGCAGTGCGAGTCAGCCTCCGATTTCGGGCCGGCGCGTGACGAGGTCCGCCAGCGTCAGCGACAGCAGCAAGGCGAGGAATATCAAGCCCAATACCGAAGCCAGGCGGTTCAGGCCGCTTGCCTGCCGCAGATGCATGAAGAACCAGGCGACGAGGAGTGCTTTTGCTGCGGCGATGCCGAGATTGGCAACCGCGCCCAATCCGCCGAGTGGCATGAAGGCAGCCACGAGGGTCAGGATGAGCAGTGCTACCAGCGCGACCCAGATTGCAACCTCCGGCCAAAGGATTTCGAGCCAATTGCCGTTCATGCCCGGCCCACGAGATACAGTATCGGGAAAAGAAAAATCCAGATCATGTCGACGAGATGCCAATAGAGGGCGCCCACCTCCAAGCGTGACGAGTCGGGAGGGGTTTGGCCGAAACGCGTCAGAAAATACAGGGTCGCGAGCACACCCATGCCGCCGATGACATGCAAAGCATGGACGCCTGTCATCACCCAGTAGAGAGCCCAGAAAATTTGAGTTTCCGCTGGCACAAGCGAAAATCCGCTGCCGGGGACAAGCCCCTTCTCGATGTCGCCAGCGTATTCCACCGCCTTGATGCCGAGAAACAGCAAACCCAACAGTATCGTGGCGATGACGAGCCGCTGTGACAGCACCCGATCAGTCTGTTCGACCTTGACGGCCAGTGCAATCGTCAAGCTGCTTGTCAGCAAAACGGCCGTATTTATCGCGCCGAGCGTGAGCTCTGTTTCGCGTGCAGCGATTGTGAATGCCTCTGGATAGAGGGTCCGGTATATCGCGTAACTCGTGAAGAGGCCGCCAAAGAACAGGACCTCGCTCGCCAGGAAGAGCCAGATCCCGAGCTCGCCCGCTGCCCGACGCTGGCGCGCATCGCCCTCGAAGACAAAGCCTGACGAACTATCGTGCACGCGGCGCCTCGTCCTCTGGATGATAGTCATATGGAAATTCCGGCACCCGCACCGGCTTGAGGAAATTCTCCTCCGGTGGCGGCGAGGATGTTTGCCATTCAAGCCCGAGCGCATCCCAGGGATTATCGTCCGCGCGCTCACCCCCGATCAGGGACCAGCCGAGATAGCCAAGTGGCAGGAGGTAGGCGGCAGCCAGGATGACGGCGCCGGAGGATGAGAGCACGTGCCAGACCTGAAAGTCGTGCAGGTAGACATGATAGCGTCGCGGCATGCCGAGATAGCCGAGAATAAATTGCGGGAAGAACGTGAAATTGAAGCCGAAAAACATCAGGAGGGCGGTGATCTGCCCCCAACGCTCCGAGTAGAGACGTCCGGTCGCTTTCGGCCACCAGAAATGCAATCCGCCGAAAAAGGCAGTCACCATCCCGCCGACCATGATGTAATGAAAATGCGCGACAACGAAATAGGTGTCGTGCACGTGAATATCGACCGGCATGGAGGCAACGAATAGCCCGGTCAGCCCGCCGATCGTGAACAGGCCGACAAAGCCCAACGCGTACAGCATCGGTGCGGGAAACGTGATCTGGCCGCCGTAAAGCGTGGCTGTCCAATTGAATACCTTGATCGCGGATGGGACTGCGACAACGAACGAGAGGAGCGAGAACACCAGGCTCGCGTAGGCCGACTGGCCCGCAACGAACATATGGTGGCCCCAGACGAAAAAGCCGATCACGGCAATTGCCACCAATGCGTAGACCATGAAGTCGTACCCGAATATGCGGCGTCGTGCGAAACAGGTTATGAGCTCGCTGACGACTCCCATTCCGGGCAGGATCATGATGTAGACGGCGGGGTGCGAGTAGAACCAGAAGAGATGCTGGAATAGAACCTGGTCCCCGCCCTGGCCGGGGTCGAAGATCGGGAGGCCGAAGATGCGCTCGGCAATGATGAGCAACAGCGACATCGCGAGTACCGGCGTCGCCAATAGCATGATGAGGCTCGTGGCATAAAGCGACCAGACGAAGAGCCTCAGCCTGAACCAAGTCATCCCGGGTGCGCGCAGCGTATGCACCGTCACAATGAAGTTGATACCCGTTGCGATGGAAGAGAAACCGGCCACGAACACGCCGGCGGCCGCAATGGAAACCCAGCTGTTGGAATAGGACGTCGAGAACGGCGTGTAGAATGTCCAGCCTGTATCGACACCGCCAACGATGATTGCCGTCAAGGCGAGCGCTCCGCCCGAGACGTTCAGGTACCAGCTCAGAAGATTGAGACGCGGAAACGCGACATCGTGCGCACCGATCATCAATGGCAGCAGGAAATTGCCGAGTGTCGTCGGGATCAGCGGCACCAGGAAGAACCATACCATGATGACGCCATGTAAGGTGAACAGCCGGTTGTATTCATCGGCGCTGACGAGGTCTGCTCCCGGTGTAAAGAGTTCGACCCGCATGAGCGTCGCCGCCGCGCCGCCGAGAAAAAAGAAAAAGGTCACCGTGACCAGATAAAGAATGGCGATGCGCTTGTGATCGGTGGTCAACAGCCAGGAGGAAATGGTGGTGCCGGATGACAGGTAATTGACAGGCAGGTTGCGCGATTGAGCGGCAGTGTCGGTCATTGCCCACCTTCTTGAGATCGAGGCGCTGTCGCTGCCAAGGAGCGGATGTAAGCAGTTAATTCGATGAGATCGGCTTGGCTGACGCGTCCGGCGAAACTCGGCATCAATGGGGCATAGCCGGCCACAACGTCTTTCCGCGGCTGCAGTATCGAGTCGCGGATATAGGCCTCATCCGCTGTAACGACGCGGCCGTCGGCAAGTGGTACGGGCCGGCCATACAAGCCCGTGAGGTCGGGTGCACGAACAGTCCCCCTGCCGAAGTGACAGCCCGAGCATCCGTAGCTGAGAAACAGCCTTGCGCCTGCTGCCGCGAGTGTATCGCCCTCCGGACGGGCCGAGAGCCAGCGCGCATAGTCATCGCGACTGAGCACAGTCATCGCGCCGAGCATGCGCGCGTGGTTCGTTCCGCAGTATTCGGCGCATTGGATAGGGAATGTCCCCGTGCGTACAGCGGTGAAAAAGATATTCTGGGTCAAACCAGGCACGGCATCACGCTTGAGCCGGAGCGCTGGTACGTAGAAGCTGTGGATCACATCCTGCGAGTCGATGATGAGCCGCACCGGCGTATCGAGGGGCACGTGCAGCGCGTTGATTTCCCGCTGACCGCCCGGGTGCTCGACCTTCCACATCCACTGCTTGCCCACGACCTGAATGGTCAGGGCTCCCGGTGCGGGGTGCAGCAGCTTGAAATCCTGTGCGGCAGCCCAGCCGAATATCGACAGGAATGCGAAAAGCGTTGCGAGTGTCCAACCGAGCTCGATATCTCGCGAGAGCAGAACTGGAAGCTTGTGGCGGGGCGCACGTGAGCCCTGGCGATAGCGGACTGAGAATAGTAACAGCAAACCAGCAACGAGCAGAATAATGGCTCCCGCCGACAGGATGAGTCCGAAATAGATGAGGTCTGTCCGATGGGCCGCGTCGGACACTGCAGGTGGGACGAGGGGAAAATCAGCCACGGCCCGCCCTCATCGCGAGGTGCTCCCTGCGGCGGAGAAGCACAATGAACCCGAGCAGCAAAACAAGGGTAACAAACCCCGCAATCGTGAGCACGCGTCGGATCTGAAGCGTATAGACACCTGCTGTGGCGTCCCATCCATAGCAGAGGAGCGCGACGCGATCGGAGAGTGAGCCGATCCGACCTTCCATTGCTTCAACGAGTGCAAGTCGCAGATTGAATGGGGTCAATTCGAGAATATCGAGCGAGCGAGAAATCCGCCCTTCCGGGGTGACGATGGTTAGTGCAGCAGGATGCGCGAACTGGTCGCGCGCACTGTCATAGGCTAAGGCGAAGCCTACGGCGTTGCTCAGGGTTTCGATTGCATCACGGGACCCACGAAAAAATTCGAAATCGCCTGCGAGCCGGCTCTGACGCAGATGTGAGTCCCGGAATGCGTTGGCGTCGGCCTCGCCGTCTTTCGGATCGAACCCGATGACGTGGACCCGGTAGTCACGCGCAATCTGGAGCGGCGTCGCCTCAAGCGCTTGAGCCAATGCGCCCGTCATCGTGCCGCACATTGTCGAGCAGGTATAATCGACCAGCAGGAGGATGGCTGGGCGACTTTTGGATGGATCTGGATACTGTTGAGTACTGCCGTCAATGCCACGCAGGTTGATAGGGGGGAGCTGGGCGCCGCGGTTGTCGACGATTGTGATGTTCGCCAGAGTTTCCTTGGCAATCTGTGCATGCCCAGAGGCGGACGAGAAAAGAAGGCAAGCGACCATGATGAGGAGGCGCGTTCTCATGGTGGCTGCTCCGGTTCAGCAGTCGGAGCGAGCGGCGCGTAGGCGTCTGTTCCACGACGTGCGATCACCTCCATTGCACGCTCGATGGGGATTGCAGCAGCCTCGTGCAGGCGCTCCTGGTCCCGGCGCCTCATAGTGGCGAGATCCGTTGATGGTGCGATTTGCAACTCCGGGGCGGGAAAGTTGGGGTTTGATAACTGCGGATCGGCAATGTGCGCTGTCGATAAATCCAGGAGCGCTGCAACTGTCGCCATTGAAATGAGCACGAGCGAAAACAGCACGGCAATCGCCGTGACGACGGCGCGTGTCCCAACACCGGGATTTTCCCGACGGGCTGGTCTCGAATCGTCAGCCACGGCTGGAAACTCCCGTGTCTGGCCGCGCCTCAGAATGCGCGAGCGGACCGAACGCGATCCCGAGCCAAATCGCGCCGATCGCGAGGAAGGCCAATGGATAGATCAAGAGGGCGGGCCACGGGTTGTCGGGAATGATCTGCCAAGCCCAGAATAGCGCGAGCCCAGAAAGGACGAGTAGGCCAGCGCTTCCGGTGAGCGCTGCATTCGACCGAACCTTTGCCATGATGAGCACAAAGAAGGGGATCACGGCACCTATCAGGAATGCGCCGACGATGAGGCCGATGCCGTCCGATTTCAACCGCAGCTCATACCACGCGGTTCTCTCGGGCAAGCCACTCGACCAGATAACGAGAAGCTGCATGAACCCGAGATAAGCCGTGCCAAGCACAGCCGCGAGCACTAGCCCGGCGATATCACCAGTGGCCCCGTCTGCTGGCGCATCCGAGCGCAGGAGTGCAGTGAAGGCCAGGGCAGAGGTGACCTGCGCTGCACCAACCAGGACACCATAGGTGCTCGAGGACCAATAAGGGAGGAGCGAAGCAGACCAATCCACCGCAGCGATCGTGATGGTGGGCATATATATCACGAGTGCTGCGCTGGCCCAGGCGGAGCCCAAATGGGTTGAACGCGCGAGGACAATCCCAAAAGTCGACCAGATCACCAGTATCGCGGCGCCCCGGAATGCAAATGCCGCCGGTTCTAGGTAGAATCGGGTCACCTCATTGCCACTCGAACCAGCTGCATTCGTAGCCCAGGGATAGATGTCCCCGGACGTAAGAACGACGACAATGAAGGGGAATGCGGTAACGAAAAGCGCTCGCGACGCTGTCTGGAGGATTGGCCTTGCAGCGTCACCCCAAACTCCGCCGCTTAGCGCATGGGCTGCGAGTAGGACCATCGCGCCAGCTGCGATTCCGATCCAATAGAGCCAGGAGAAGAGTACGGCGCGGGCTGAAGTCGCAGGGTCGAGTGCTGCGCATATCGCTAGAGCAAGACCCGCGATAAAGCCAACCATAAGCAAAAGCGGTGCGTTTCGCTCAAGTGTATGGACGCTGAGGGTCATGGCTCAGCAGCCCCCGCCGCCATACTTGCAAGACTTGCGTCCTGAGAAAGCTGAAGCGCCCGAATATAGGCGACAATCGCCCAGCGATCTGTCGGTGCAATGCGCGCTGCATAAGGGTACATCACGCCGTGGCCATGCGTGATGACGTCGATGTAGTGCCGTGCAGGAGCGGTGATGAGCCGAGGCAAGTGGAACGACGGTGGCTGTGGGAAGCCCCGCTGCACGATCATTCCGTCGCCGTGGCCGGAGGTGCTATGGCAGGGCGAGCAGAATATGTCGAACTGCTCGCGTCCGCGGGCAAGGAGTTCGCGCGTGGTGGCGGGCGGCTGGTCCAGCGCCGATTGCCGCGCGAGGGCGGCGCGATCTATGGTACCCGTGGGCAATGGTCGGGCGGCAGCATCATGCGGAAATGCAGCAGCCTCAGAATAGGTCGTAAGTTTTGGTTGTCGCTCCATGCTCTGCCGGCAGCCTGCAAGCAGGGCTGTAAGCACAAGAAGTGGGGCTGCAGCGCGAATCATGGCGGCAGTTCTTCGATGGTGTCTGCACCTATGCGTTCGAGTAGTTGTCGTGCGTCGGTTGGCTGTGCCGTCTCTATTTCGAGAAAGAATCTGTCCTGACTGGCACGAGATATATCCAGCTCGAAGACGGGAGCATGAAGGCGCGTAAGCTGCGCTTCGCTGAGAAGCGCCACGAAGCCGCCGAGAGCTGCCAACAAGACGCCGAGTTCGAATGCAACCGGGATGAATGCCGGCCAACTTGCGAGCGGTCTGCCGCCCGAATTGATCGGATAGTCGTGAACGGCTGACCAATACTGCATGGCTAGACCGCCCAGCACCCCAACGATTGCCGCAAAGAACATGAAGATGCGAATGCGGCTTGGCCTCCGCCCCACAGCATCGGACAGCTCTTCTGAGGAGAGTGGGCCGTAGCCTTCCCTGACGCTATGGCCCGCTCTGCGCATCTGCGTTACCGCTGCTGCAGCACGCTGGGGAGTGTCGAAGCCGGCAATCAGCACCAAGGCACTCATGTGCCTCTCTCCTCGGTTGCGAGCCGGCGCACCTCGTGCATGCTCACCATGGGTACCAACCGTACGAGGCAGAAGAACAGAAAGGCAAAAAATCCGAGCGTGCCGAGCAATAGCGAGAAATCCCAGAATGTCGGCGCGTAGCTCTGCCAGCGAGAGGGGAGGTACCCGCGCGACAGGGTGACTATGATGATCAATAATCGTTCGAGCCACATCCCGACGTTAATCAGCAAAGCAATCGCGAGCAAAACCGGTATGGAGCGGCGCGCTGCGGGCAGCCATAACGCCTGCGGTAGCAGGACGTTGAAAATTAGCATCACCCAATACCAGGGCCAGTAGGTCCCTGAGAACTCGAACATGACCAGGAATCGTTCTGCCGTCTTGCCTCCGTACCAAGCCATGAACCACTCTGTCGCGTAGGAAAATCCCATTACTATTGCGCCGAGCAGAAGGATTTTCGCCATCTGGTCGAAATGGCGTTCGGTGATCATGGCCTCGAGCCCGATGGCGTAACGGAAGATGATCGCGAGTGTCACGACCATTGCGAATCCAGAAAACATTGCTCCGACGACGAAATAGGGTGGGAAAATCGTTTCAGACCAACCGGGCATCACGCCAACGGCGAAATCGAGCCCGACCACGCTATGAACAGAGATGACGAGGGGAATCGCAAGTGCAGCCATTGCCCAATAGAATTGCTCCAGTGCCTGCCATTGGCGCGTTGAGCCGGACCAGCCGAGCGCGAGGGCGCCATAGGTGATGCGGGCCAATCTGGATTGTGCCCGGTCTCGGATTGTCGCGAGGTCCGGTATCAATCCGACGTACCAGAAGAGGAGGGAAAAGAGAATGTAGCTCGAGATGGCAAAAAAATCCCACACGAGCGGGCTGCGCCATTGAGGCCACAGTGCCATTACGTTGGGGTAGGGGGCGAGCCAATAGAAATAGAACCAGCGACCGAGATGCAAAATCGGGAATAATCCGGCGATGGTGGCAGCAAAGATCGTCATCGCTTCGGCGAACCGATTGATCGAAGCGCGCCACTCCTGGCGGGTGAGTAAGAGCATTGCAGAGATCAGTGTGCCGGCATTGCCGATGCCGATCCACCACACGTAGTTGGCGATCGCAAAGCCCCACACGACGGTGGTGTTCACGCCCCATACCCCAACGCCCTCGATGAACAGCCACGCAATCGACACGAGCATCAGCACGGTCAATGCGAGGCTCACCAGCCAGCCAATCCACCAGGCGCGGCCCGCAGGGGCCTCAACTGGCCGCAACACCGTCTCGGTCACGTGGGCGCAACCGAAGTCTGGCGGAAGCAGCGGCTCGTTGCGCGCTCGGGGCTCTGGGCCCGCAACAAATGCCGCTTCCGTCATGATGGCCCGCTCTCATGATCGGTTGCGCGCACCCGCGCGAGATACGTGGTGCGGGGCCGGGTGCCGAGATGGCCAAGCAAGGCGTATTCGTGCGACTCATGTCGCAGGCGGCTGACTTCGCTGTCCTTTGTTTGCAAGTCGCCGAAGATGATCGCCCGTGTCGGGCAGGCTTGGGCGCAGGCAGTTTCCACTTCGCCGTCGCGGATCGTGCGGTTGTCTCGCTCCGCCTGCCTCCTTGCTGCTGAGATCCGCTGCACACAGTAGGTGCATTTCTCCATCACGCCGCGTGCGCGAACGGTCACATCCGGGTTGTGCGCGGCATCCACGATCGGCGCCCCCAGGTTTTTGTATTCCTGCCCGTTGGCATAACCAAAAAAATTGAAATGGCGGACTTTATATGGGCAATTGGCTTGGCAAAAGCGCGTGCCGACGCAGCGGTTGTAGACCTGTACGTTGAGCCCCTCACTGCCGTGGACAGAGGCTTCGACGGGGCAGACAGGCTCGCAGGGCGCTTTCTCGCAATGCATGCAGGGGACAGGCTGAAAAAGCGTGTCGGGAGTGTCAGGGGTGCCGCTGAAGTAAAGATCGACGCGGAGCCAGTGCATGTCACGGCCGCGCCGTATTTCCGCAGGGCCGACAACGGGCACGTTGTTTTCCACCTGGCAGGCCGTGACACAGGCATTGCAGCCGATGCAGACGCTCTGATCGACGACCATGGCCCACGCGTGCTTCCCGAGGGGAAAGTTCGGATAAAGTGTGGTGGCGGGTTCTTCAGGCATTTTCCGCGTAGCGGATCTTGCGAGTGCGGCCAGAGTCATGGTGCGAACGATATCGCGACCTTCCATCGAGCGGTGCCTCTGCGTCCGGGCAAGCTCTATGGTGTGACCAGTCCGGCTCACGGTTGCGCCGGTCGCCGACCAGAGCGCATCGGTCGTGCGCAAGGGAAAAACGTTAGTACCAACTCCGGCCCCAATCTGGCTGGTGGTCCGCCCGTAGCCGAGTTTCAACCCGATCGTGCCGGGAGCTTGGCCGGGAGCTGTCATTGCCGGTAGTTCGATCGATCGGTGATCAACTGCGATACGCACGATATCGCCGTCGCGAAGTTCAAGGAGTTTCGCATCTGCTGGTGCCAGCGTCGCAGCATTGCCCCACACCTCTTTGGTCAACGGGTTTGGGAGCTCCTGCAGCCAGGCATTATCGGCAAAGCGACCGTCCCACACCGACTCGTCTGCCGCGAACACGACTTCGAAACCGGATTGGGATTGAGCCCCGGCCGCATCATCCGGAGGCAGGTTCACGTCGCCTCGTGAGTGGAGCGGCTCCGAGGGGCGCATCGTTGTGAAGCCATCATGGAGCGTCTTGGTCCAGAAATGTTCGAACTCCGTCACGCCGGATGTTCTTTGCCAATGCTCGCGGACGATCTCGCGCGCCGATGGATCGAGGTTGCCGTTGAGAACTGCGACGATGTCGTGGGGTGTCCGCCCGTCGTAAAGCGGCGTGATCAATGGCTGGATGATGCCGAGTGTGCCATCGGCCGATCGTCCGTCGCTCCAGCTCTCAAGCGTGTGCAACGCGGGGACATGCCACGCGCTGAGTTGGGCTGTTTCATCGACGTGCAGGCCGCAGTGGACCGTGAGTGGCACCTGCCGCATCGCCTCGGAAAAACCGAGATCGGAAGGCGCGTCATAAACTGGATTGCCGCCAAGAATGATCAGGCCTTTGACACGGCCATTCGCCATATCGTGAGCGAGGGCGGCTATGGATGTGTCGTGATCGACGGGTTCGATTTCGATGGGCTCGCGCCAGGCGAGGGCGGATTCAACAGCACCGATCCGATGATTGATCCACGCTCCGAGGGCGTGGACGTGTGGAGGCTGGCTCCGTCCAACCGCCACGACTGCGCGGCCATTGTTGCCTTCCAACTCGCGGCTCACGACATCGAGCCAGTGCGCCGTTCGCTCATCCACTTTTGGTGTCGCGAACGGCGCACCGAAGCGTGCTGCCAGAGCCTGCACCAATTCGCCGATGTCGGTACGCCGTAACGGAAGGCGGCGGTCGGCCATGGCGCCTGTAAGAGTCAGGAGCGGCTCGGCAACGTAAAGGCGCGTGAGCGAGCGTGTGTTGCTGCGCGCCCGGCGCCCCTCCGAGAAGGCGAGAGCGTGCATGACCTGATGTGGCCCCGGCCCCAGCAGATCCGCGTCGAGCGCGACGATGGCGTCGACCTGATCAAGCTTGTAGTGCGGCTCGAGCCGCCGGCCGAACGCCAGCTCGGCTCCGCGGAGGACGTTGTCGTCATTCACTGGTTCCCAGCGGTGCCATACGAGATTTGGATATGTGCTACGCAATTCTCGGATCTGACTCGCCAGTGTTGGCGACGTCGTGCGCCCCGTGAGCAATCGCAGACCGGTACCGCCTTGCGAGGCCAAACTGCGTGTTGAACGGGTGATGGCGCTGAGGAAATCAGGCCAAGATGCAATCTGGCCTTCGTGCAGGATCGATTTGGAGCGCGATGGATCGTAAAGCGAGAAAATCGCCGCTTGGGTGAAAGCATCCGTCCGGCCAAGGCTTGCAGGATGCTGCGGATTGCCTTCGAGCTTGGTCGGCCTCCCTTCGTGGCTCACGGCCAGCACCGGTTGCAAGATGCCTGACAAGAGGAGGGAGCTGGCGAACGTGAGCGGCTTGCCCGGCGTGAGGCCCTCGGGTAGCGCAACGTAGGGTATGATATGCTCAGGTGCTTTTCCGCATGCCGGAAGCGTAAGCGTCGCCGCTGCCAGAGCCGTGAGCATCTGGCGGCGATCGAGGGTTTCGGGGAATGCGCCGTACGGGAATTCAGTTTGTGGCGATCTCGCAATATTAGTTTCGCCATATTCTTCAAGGCTGCGCCACCACTTTTGATCGCCGTGTTCGGTCATCGATGGCACACCGAACAGTCGGTCAGATGGGCTTTGTTAATGTGGTACGTTGAGTTCTTCAGGCGGCGGCCCTCAACGAGTTGATCTTCAGGAGGGGTCCAATCAGTGGAGAAGATCTTGTCGGGTGGCCGCAGATGCCGTTCGGGTTCGCGGTGGCAGGCGAGACACCACTCCATCGTCAGCGGCTCCGTCTTTCGCATCAGGGGCATCTCCGCGACGTTGCCATGACAGCTCGAGCAGCCAACGCTTTTGGCAATGTGGATCGCGTGATCGAAATAGGCATAGGCCGGGATATCATTCACGCGCGTCCAGCGTAGTGGTGTGCGGTTTGCCAAGCTTTCTCGCACTGGCGCCAGCATGCGTGCGGTGGTCCATAACTGAGAGTGACAGGTCATGCAGGTCTCGGTGGGCGGCACGCCAGCGACTGGCGATGTTTCGACCCCCGTATGACAGTAGCGGCAATCGAGCCCGAGCCCACCAACGTGGTGTTTGTGGCTGAATGGTACCGGTTGCGTTCGATACATTCCGACCCCAGTTGCATAATTCGAGCGTACGAGCGTGACGCCGAGGACGATCGCAATCGCCGGGATCACAATCAGCGCCACCATCGCGATGCGCAGAATCGTGTTCGCGCCCGGACGGAAGATCTGCGGCATGCCGCAATCGCCCTTGATGCTGCGTGGGCGGTCGGGTGTTCGATCGCCAGAGCTAGAACGCCAGCTTGCTGCGCGGGTTCCAGCACGTTTTCCGTGATTGGAATTCCCGAACCCGCCGTCGCGAAAGTAATCCCAAACTATCACTCACGCACTGAGATGGTTCAGCGGAAGCGATTCGATCGCCCTGTCAGACGGACCATTCAGGGCGCGTCAAGCGTGCCCTTGCTGGGGGAACCAAAAGAGATTGTAACCAGTTGTGGCCGCCAAAGGTTCAATGGCCGACCAGGAGAGACCAAAAAAGGGGACCGCTTGAGCATCATCGCTAGCGAAGGTGCCAGAAGCATGCCGCGGTACGGCACTGAACCGAATAGCTCCCTTTCACATGGGCGCAGTCAGCTCGATCGAGGTTTATCATGTCAAACATGCGCAAGGCAGCGCTTGGTGCTACAGGTGTATTGCTCAGCTTCGGTTTAATGGCGCCTCTCCTCGCACAAAGCACGCCCCCCGCGGGGCAAAGGACAAGTCAAAGGAATACCACTGTCGAATTTGTGCAGACTGCAACCGGCTTCACCTTCAGAGACGGCAAACTGACACTCAATGGCGTTTCGCCGGCGACGGTGTTTTTCTCCGATCGGCCACAAAGGATGGTGGGTCACGTTCGCAATGACGAGTTTTTGAGGCAGTGGTCGCAGGGGCCGGATAGTTTCGCGAGTGATCCGCCCAATGCGACGCTGTCGATGTTCCAGTCGTCGTCGGCAGGGCCCAGCCAAGCAGTTTTAACGATCAGCAATCCGCAGATCAGCGGCTCATCCCTGACCTATGACGCGGCCGTCATCCAGGGTGACATTCCAGCGCAAGGCGGCTCGGCCTCGCTGTTCATCGATGGCAGCAACGCCCCGTGCACCAGCAATGTCGAAAGCCCATATTTCTCCAGTGGTTCTCCGTGCTGGGCTGTGAACGCCTTCGCGAGCCCTTGAAATCGTCGAGGCGGCCGTCCAGCTGAAATCCTCGTGGGCGAGGATCAGACGAGCAGATCGGCATAATCAGGTCGATCTGCCATCGTTGCTCGTGGGCTGGATTCATTTATCTTTCGCCGCGTGAAGAGCAGGGCGCCGGCCACCAACATGCCCGCAATCGCGAGCGGAACGCGGTTCATCGTGGCCCAGAGCTGCAAGCTGTGCCGTCGGGCTTTATCATCGAAACGGCCGTGCGCAGCAAAATTGCCGGGAGCAGGTGCGAACAGGTTATCCGGGCGCCCAGGGTGGACCGGGTGGGTTGGATCCTCCTGACCTTCGACGGCTGTGTATGCGAGGTAGTGATCGAGGGCGGCGGAAGCGACCTTGTCTCCGAGAACCGCCTCGACCGTCGGCCAGCCAACCTTGATTTCCTTGCGCTTGCTGTGGGCCGCGAAATAAATTGCGCGTGCCGCCACTTCGGGTTGGAAGACCGGCCCGACCGGTCGATGCTCATGGGCGAGGTGAACGCGCGCCCAATCGAACTGCGGAGTATTGAGGCCAGGAAGTTGCACCATGGTCACGTGCACTTGGCTCGAGCGATGAATGAGCTCGGACCGGACGCTATCAAGAAGGCCTTGAACGGCGTGTTTCGCTCCGCAATAGGGCGACTGCAGGGGAATTCCGCGATACGCGAGCGCAGATCCGACAAGGACGATCGTGCCTCGATCACGCGGTAGCATGCGCTTGAGTGCTGCGCGAAGGCCGTGAACCTGGCCGAAATACGTCACTTCCGTCGAACGCCGGAACTCATCCGGCGAGATCGACATGAATGGTGCCACGACAGTCGCCATGGCGTTATTGATCCAGACATCGATCGGACCAAACGCGCTCTCAACCTTATCGGCGGCAGCCTCAATGGCTTCATGGTCGGTGACATCGAGCGGTAGCACGAGGGCGCGTCCGCCTGCTTCGCGCACCTCGCGGGCCGCTTCTTCCAGCCGCTCCTGCCCGCGTGCAATCAGGCCGATGTGAGCCCCGTATTTTGCGAATTCCCGAATGGTTGCGCGCCCGACGCCTGCGGAGGCGCCTGTGATGACGACTGTTTCGGGATTTCTGGACATCACAGCGGGGCCCTTTGTCGTGGGATCGCTATTCTGGCTGGACGCCGAACACTCTAACGAGCAGGTCGGCCATATGATCCGTTGATTTGCCCGTCCCTTGCTCGATCTGCTCGCGGCAGGAAAAGCCATCCGCGAGCACCAGCGTATCCGGCGCCGCTGCGCGCACGGCGGGCAGAAGCACCCGTTCACCCGCTGCCATCGCGACGTCGTAGGTATCGGCGGCAAAGCCAAACGCCCCTGCCATGCCACAGCAGCCGGAGGCAAGGATCTCGTGCTCGATCGGCAGATGATCCAACAGTGCATGCTCGCCGGCTGCCCCAATCACGGCATGGTGGTGGCAATGGGTCTGAACCAGAACCTTGCGCGGCCGGTCATGTCGATCTTGATGAAAGTCGAACCGATCCAGGTTGTGCAAAACGAAATCGCTGAAGAACGTGCTCTGCTTCTCGAGACGCTCGGCCAGTGGATCATCGGGGAGAAGATTGGGTAGCTCGTCCTTGAATGTGGCGTGACAGGCCGGCTCGAGACCGATGACCGGTGTGCCTGCTTCGAGATCGGTACGCAGGGTGTCCAGCGATTTGCGAAGGAGTCGCTTCGCTGCATCCAGCATGCCCCAGTCGAACAGCGGACGACCGCAGCACACCGGCCGCATTGGAATGGCAATATCGAAGCCCGCGTTTTCCAGAAGGTTTGTCGCCGCCATGGCGGTTCCGGAGCGGAAATAATTGTTGAAGCAGTCCGGCCACAGCAGGACCCGCGAACCTCCTGATGGTCCGCGATCTCGCTTTCTGAACCAGCTTGTGAAGGGCTGACGCGCATATTCCGGTAGTGCGCGTTGGCGTGCGATGCCGCCGACCCACTTGGCCAAATCCCGGGATCCCGGTGTCCTCATGATGGCGTTGGCTAGGCTCGGTGCCAGCGACGCCAGTCGTGACCAGCGGTGGATCAGTCCCATGGAGTACGCAGCGCGTGGCCGCAAACGCCCGGCATAATAGTGCGCGCGAAATTCGGCTTTGTAGGTCGCCATGTCGACATTGACGGGACAGTCGTGCCGGCAGCCCTTACAGGCAAGGCAGAGGCGCAGCGCTTCTTCTACGGCATCGCTGCGCCAGCCTTGGTTGATCGCGCCACCGTGCAGCATCTCGAACAGGAGGCGGGCACGGCCACGGGTTGTGTACTGCTCCTCGTGGGTGACGAGAAAGCTCGGACACATGACTTCATGGCCGCTGTCATGGCGCCGGCATTTGCCGGTTCCGACGCAGCGTTGCGCCGCGCGCGCGAAGCTCCCTTTATCGTTGGCATATGCGAAATGGGTGCGCAGCTCTGGCGGCTTGTAGTCCGGCCCGACGCGAAGATTGGATGTGATCGGGAATGGGTCGACGACCTTGCCGGGATTCATCCGCCAGTCAGGATCCCA
>JAEZHL010000197.1 GCA_023416575.1 Pseudomonadota bacterium | reverse complement strand
GCCCTCCGCCTCATGAAGCCGACGGCCTACTTCGTGAACGTCGGCCGCGGCCCGATCCACGACGAGGCGGCGCTGATCGAGGCGTTGAGCACGAGCAGGATCGCAGGGGCGGGCCTCGACGTGACGGAGGTCGAGCCGATCCCGGCGGATAGCCCGCTCCTCGGATTGAAGAACACGATCATCACGCCGCATGCGCTGTGCTGGACGGACGAGTGCTTCGGGGACATTGCGACGACGGCGCTCACGTCGATCGTGGACGCTTCGAACGGAAGGCGGCCGAAGCATCTCGTGAATCCGGACGCCTGGACGGAATGAATAAGTGCCCTGACAATGGGCGCAAACGGGAGAGGAAACGAGAAAATGGTGGGACTACTGACAGAGGTTCGGGAAAATCTGTTCACGTCCGTGCTGTCCGATTGCCTGGACGCGGTGGGTGTCATGAACCAGGCGTTGCCTTCGCGGATCAGGCCGCTCGATGACTCGCTTGTGATGGTGGGACGCGCGCGCACGGCGGCGTTCATGGAGGTTTACCATCACGAGGCCGGCAGCAATCCGTACGACTTGGAGATCCAGCTGGTGGATAGCCTGGAGGCGGGCCAGATCCCGGTGTTCGCCTGCTCGAATCCGGCCCGGGTGGCGCCCTGGGGCGAGCTGCTGTCCACGGCCGCGCAGGTCCGCGGTGCCTCGGGAGCGCTGATGGACGGTTGCACGCGCGACGTGAAGGCGATCCGGGCGATGGGCTTCCCAGTGTTCCACGGCGGCATCGCCCCACTGGATAGCAAGGGGCGCGGGCGCATCATGGCGATCGACGTGCCCATCGAATGCGCGGGCGTGCGCGTCGAGCCGGGTGACCTCGTGTTCGGCGATGCAGACGGCGTGGTCGTCATCCCGAGCCGGGTGGAGTCAGAGGTTCTGAGGCTCGCGTTCGAGAAAGTGAAGGGCGAGCGCAGCACCCTGGCCGAGCTCAGGGCCGGTGACAAGCTTGCCGACGTCTTCGCCCGCCACGGGATACTTTAGCGGGCGTCCACCCGTCATGAGTGTACCTTCCACTGACGGGATAGGTGAAGCAATTGCCTCGGCGAAAAGCCGAGGCATCTCGTTTACTCATGGTGGCGTTCGCGCTCGAGTTGGCCCCGGAACGTGCCTTCACCCGCGTTCCTGGATCCCTGCCATGAGGCGATAGACGACAAGACTGATTTCCGCACTGCCGCGCATTGTGTGCAGGTGCGGGAGAATGCTGCAGTGCAAAATAGAAAAACGGAAGTTCAGTGCAATCTCCGCCCGCGAGAGCTTGCCACGGACATGCTTGGGTAACTAAGTTTAGCCCCAATCAGGAGAGGCCGTACCTATGGGCATGGCTCGGGGCGTGAACGACTGGAGGATGGATTTCCTATGCCGCAAGGTGACGCCGCGGTGCGCACGCGGAGCCGGGGCATGGCTCCGACGGACATTTCGAATCCGAAGTACTTCCACAAGGTCGTAGACTGTCAGTGGGCTTGCCCCAGTCACACCCCTGTCCCGGAGTACATCAGGCTCATCGCTCAAGGCCGCTACGCAGCGGCCTATATGTTGAATTGGGAATCGAATGTCTTTCCGGGCATCCTGGGCCGGGTCTGTGACCGGCCGTGCGAGCCGGCCTGCCGTCGCGGGCGGGTCGAGGAGAAGCCGGTCGCGATCTGCCGGCTGAAGCGCGTCGCCGCCGACTACAAGGGCGATATCGCCGCGTTTCTTCCCGAGATCCCGAAGGAAAAGAACGGCAAGCGGGTGGCTTTGCTCGGTGCCGGGCCCGCGTCGCTGACCGTTGCCCGTGACCTCATGCCGCTCGGCTATCAATGCGTGCTGTTCGAGAAGGACCCGCGCGGCGGCGGCCTGATGCGGAGCAATATCCCGTCCTTCCGCCTGCCCGGCGAGGTTCTGGACGAAGAGGTGAACCGCATCGTCGGGTTCGGCGTCGAGGCGCGGTTCGGCTACGAGGTAAAGAGCCTCAAGGCGGTGCTGGACGAGGGCTTTGATGCAGTCTTCGTCGGCACGGGGGCGCCGAAGGGCAAGGACCTCGATATTCCCGGCCGCCAGGAGGCGGCTGCCAACATCCACATCGGCATCAACTTCCTGACCTCGGTGGCCTTCGAGCACGTGCACCGCATCGGCCGGCGCGTGGTGGTCATCGGCGGCGGCAACACTGCGATGGATTGTTGCCGGACGGCGCTGCGGCTCGGTGCCGAGGCCGTGACGGTGACGGTGCGCTCGCCGCGTAAGGACATGAAGGCGTCGGACTGGGAGATCGAGGATGCCGAGCGGGAGGGTGTCCCGATCCTCGATAACCACAACCCGAAGGAGTTCATCGTCGAAGGTGGTCGCCTTGCCGGCGTGCGCTTCGAGAAGATGCGCGCCGAGTACGTCGATGGCCGGCGCAAGCTGATCCCGACCGGCGAGGAGGTCGTCATTCCGTGCGACGACGTGCTGATGGCGATCGGCCAGGAGAATGCTTTCCCCTGGATCGAGGCCGACATCGGCATCGAGTTCGACAAGTGGCAGATGCCGGTCGTCGATCGCACGACGATGATGTCGACCCGTCCGGGCGTGTTCTTCGGTGGCGATGCGGCGTGGGGGCCCGAGAACATTATCTGGGCCGTCGCCCACGGTCATCAGGCGGCGATCTCGATCGATCTCTTCTGCAACGGCAAGACGCTGCAGCAGCGGCCGGCTCCCGGCTCCAATCTCGTCAGCCAGAAGATGGGCATCCACGAGTGGTCGTACTCCAACAACTACACCCCTGAGCGCCGGGTGGCCGTGCCGCACGCGGACATGGCCAAGTCGCTGCGCAATCTGAAGGTCGAGGTTGAGCTCGGTTTCGACGACCGCCTCGCGGCGAAGGAAGTCGAGCGCTGCCTGAATTGCGACGTCCAGACGGTGTTCACGCGCTCGCTGTGCATCGAGTGCGACGCGTGCATGGACATCTGCCCGGTCGATTGCATCAACTTCATCGACAACGCGGACGAGCCGGAGCTCCGGGAGCTCCTGCGCGTACCGGCGCGCAACACCGCGCAGGATCTCTACGTCTCCGACGCGCTCAAGACCGGGCGTGTGATGGTCAAGGACGAGGATATGTGCCTGCATTGCGGGCTTTGCGCAGAACGCTGCCCTACGGGAGCCTGGGATATGCAAAGATACACGTATGTTGAGGCTCAGGCGTCCTCCGCCTGCCTCGTTCACCACAACTCCTACATTCGCTGATCCCGAGGTCCAGTGTCATGAGCGGGGTGAACGATTTCGTCTGCAAGTTCGCAACGGTGAATGGCTCCGGCTCGGCGAGCGCCAACACGATGTTCGCCAAGACCGTGTTCCGCATGGGCATTCCGGTCAGCCCAAAGAACATTTTCCCGTCGAACATCCAGGGCTTGCCGACCTGGTACGAGGTCCGCGTCAGCGAAAAGGGGTATCTGGCACGCCGCGACGGCATCGACCTGATGGTCGCCATGAACCCGCAGACCTACAAGGAAGATCTGGCGGAGGTCGTGCCAGGTGGTTGGCTGCTTTACGACTCCACCATGCCACGCCACTGGCCGCGGGATGATATCCAGGTGCTGCCCATTCCGATCGCCGCCATGTGCGCGAAGAAGTGGACGGACCCCCGTCAGCGCCAACTGTTCAAGAACATGGTCTATGTCGGCGCCCTAAGCGCGCTGCTCGACATGGATATGGACGTGGTCAAGGGCGTCGTGGCCGATCAACTCCGCGGCAAGGAGAAGCTCGTCGCCGCCAACCTCGAGGCGCTCGCGCTCGGCCGTGACTATGCGTTCGAGCACTTCAGCTGCCCCCTCCCGATCAGGCTGCGTAAGGCCGAGGGCGCGAAGGGCAAGATCATGGTGACCGGCAACAGCGCGGCGGGCCTCAGCGCCATCTACGCCGGCGCAACGGTTTGCGCCTGGTATCCGATCACGCCGTCGACCTCGGTGGCGGAAGCCTTCGAGGGCTATCTCAAGCGCCTGCGCACCGACAAGGACGGCAAGGTGTTGGGCGCCGTCGTTCAGGCGGAGGACGAGCTGGCGGCCATCGGCATGGCCATCGGTGCGGGCTGGAACGGCGCACGGGCATTCACGGCGACTTCCGGTCCCGGCATCTCGCTGATGAGCGAGTTCCTGGGCCTTGCATACTTCGCCGAGGTCCCGGTGGTGCTGTTCAACATCCAGCGCGGTGGCCCCTCGACCGGCATGCCGACCCGGACCCAGCAATCCGACGTCATGGCTTGCGCCTACGCCTCGCATGGCGACACCAAGCACGTGCTGCTGTTCCCGGCCGATCCCAACGAATGCTTCTCGCTCGGTGCGACGGCATTCGACCTCGCTGAGCGGTTGCAGACGCCGGTGATGGTGCTGAGCGATCTCGACATCGGCATGAACGACTGGATGACGGATCCGTTTTCCTGGGACGACGCGCACGTTCACGATCGCGGTAAGGTGCTCGATGCCGCTGGTCTCGATGCGGCCAAGGACTGGGGGCGTTATCGCGATGCCGACGGCGACGGCATTCCCTACCGCACGTTGCCCGGCACGCATCCGGACAAGGGCGCATTCTTCACGCGCGGCACCTCGCATGATGCGTATGCCCGGTACACGGAAGACGGGCGCGTCAATGCCGAGAACATGCGCCGCATCGCCAGGAAGTTCGAGACGGCGGCCGCGATCGTACCGAAGCCCGAGGTGCTCACGCGCGACCCGCGCAGCAGGCTGGGTGTCATCTATTTCGGCTCGACGCGGCCGGCGGTGCTGGAGGCGCTCGATGAGCTCGAGGCAGAGGGCATTCGCGTCAACGCCATGCGTCTCAAGGCATTTCCGTTCTCTGCCGAGGTCAAGGCATTCTGCGATGCGCATGACCGCGTGTTCGTGGTCGAGCAGAACCGCGATGCCCAGATGCGCTCGCTGCTGATGCTCGAGGCGGGCGTCGATGGCGAGAAGCTGATCGCGACGATCAATTTCGACGGCATGCCGCTGACGGCTGCCTTCGTGCGCAGTGCAATCCGAGCCAGCATGGGCCCTATCAAAGTGGCGGCGGAGTGAGGATTTGATATGAGCTACATCCAGAAGCCTGTCGCCTACCACCCGGCGCTGAAGAAGAACGCCCTCGGGCTGACGCACCGGGATTACGAAGGCTCGATGTCGACGCTGTGTGCGGGGTGCGGGCACGACTCGATCACCGCCGCCATCATCGAGGCATGCTTCGAGCTCGACCTGCCCGCGCACCGGATCGCCAAGATTTCCGGCATCGGCTGTTCGTCGAAGGCGCCGACTTATTTCCTCGGCCGCAGCCATGGCTTCAACAGTGTGCACGGGCGCATGCCGTCCGTGACCACGGGCGCGAACCTCGCCAACCGGGATCTCGTCTATATCGGTGTCTCGGGTGACGGCGATACCGCCTCCATCGGGCTCGGCCAGTTCGCGCATGTCGTCCGGCGCCAGCTGAACATGGTCTACATCGTCATGAACAATGGCTGCTATGGGCTGACCAAGGGCCAGTTCTCGGCGACCAACGACAAGACCTCACCGTCGAAGAAGGGCGAGCCCAATCCCTTTGACCCGATCGACCTGTGCCAGATGGCGATCCAGCTCGGCGCGGGCTTCGTCGCGCGCTCGTTCTCCGGCGACAAGCGGCAGCTCATTCCGCTCATCAAGGCGGCTATCAGCTATCGCGGTTTCGCCTTCCTCGACGTCATCAGCCCCTGCGTGACGTTCAACAACCATCCTGCGTCAACGAAGAGCTACGACTATGTGCGGGCTCATAATCAGGCCATCGACAAGCTCGATTTCGTGCCTGAAGAGAACGAGATCACAGCGGACTACGAGGAGGGGACGTCCGTTGCGGTCGCGCTGCATGATGGGTCGCGACTTATGCTGCACAAGCTCGACGACAGTCACGATCCGCGCGATGCCGACGCCGCGCTCATGACCATTCGCAAGCGCGCCGCCGAAGGGGAGGTCGCGACGGGCCTGCTCTATGTCAACGAGCATCAGCAGGACCTGCACGACATCATCAAGACGACGACGCGGCCTCTCAATGCCATTCCGGCAACCGAGCTCTGCCCAGGATCGGCGACACTCGAGAGCATCAACGCACGGCTGCGGTGAGGATAACCCTCCCGCAGTTCTGATCCCTATCTGCCGGCATCGAGAGAGGATGACTTGACTTTGGCGGCGAGTTCCTGAACCGTTGCCGTTAAATTATCAGCGGGGCCAACCCGCGCGCGCCAAAAAATGGCGCAATGGAGGAAGCCCGGGATGAAGACGACGCCTGTCACGTCGGCTGATATTGCGCGTTCGGTAATTGCCGTTCCACCTTTGGCCCGCGATCGCGACTTGCGGCTCGACCGCAGGGCCAATCTGGCCATCATCAAATATCTCGAAGGCGCTGGTGTGCGGTCCCTCATGTATGGGGGCAACGCGAACTTCTTTAATATCAGCATCGGTGAGTATGCCGAGGTTCTTGATTTTCTGGCCGAAAGCGCGGGGCCGGACACCTGGATGCTGCCAGCGGCGGGCCCGGATTTCGGCAAGCTCAGGGATCAGGTTCCGATCCTCAAGGCACGCGCGTTCCCGTCCGTCATGGTGCTGCCCGTTGCCGGACCTTCGGTTCCCACCGGAGTGGCACGGAGCATTCGCCTGTTCGCGGAAGCGTTGGGCAAGCCCGTCGTCGTTTATCTCAAGGACGACCGGACATTAACGCCGGAACTCGTGGGCAAGCTGGTGGACGACAAGCTCGTCGCATCGATCAAGTACGCAGTGGTCCGTTCCGATCCGACTAAGGACGACTTCCTGCGCGGTATTCTGGACAGGGTCGACCGGCCTTTGGTCGCGAGCGGCATTGGCGAGCGGCCGGCGATCGTGCATATGCGCGATTTCGGGCTGCCCTCGTTCACAACCGGTTCCGGCTGCATCGCACCGCGGGCGTCGATGCAACTGCTGTCCTTGCTGAAAAACAAGGATTACGCGACGGCCGAGCAGGTGCGCGCAGCCTTCATCCCCCTCGAAGACCTGCGGGATGGGATCAACCCGATCCGTGTGCTTCACGACGCGGTGACGGCTGCCGGCATCGCCGACACGGGGCCGCTGCTTCCGGGCTTGGACAACCTGGAGCCATCGGATCGTGCGGTCGTCGCTAAGGCGGCAGCGGCGCTCTATGCCTACGACCAGACCGTTTCCCGCGCTGCGGCGTGAATCCGGTTTTGCATAACACCAACGATAATCAATGGAAGGGGACGCTAGGATGTTGAAATCGCTCAAAGTCGGGTTGCTCGCTGCAGGTGCGGCCATTGCTCTTTCGGGTGTATCTCAGGCAGAGCAGGTCCGGCTCATGACCGGACCGCAGGGCGGCGTCTGGGTGCCGCTGGGTGGCCAGCTCAAGGATATCTGGGAGAAAGTCGTCCCGGGCATGCAGGTGCAGTCGCTGCCGGGTGCTGGCGTTGCCAACGTCCGCGCGATCGAGACCGGCAAGGCCGAGGTCGGGTTCGGCAACACCATCACGTCGGCTGATGCGATCAAGGGTAACGCGCCCTTCAACGAGCCGCACAAGAACGTCTGCAACGTCGCGTCGCTCTATCCGCAGTACTTCCAGGCCATCGTGATGGCCGATGGCGGCGTCAATTCCGTGAAGGACATCAAGGGCAAGGCGCTGACGACGCAGCCCAGGGGCAACACGGGTGAGCTCATCACGCAGAACCTGCTCCAGGTCTACGGCATGTCCTACTCCGACGTGAAGATGAGCTTCGTGTCCTACACGGACTCGGCCACGCAGATGAAGGACAACCAGGCGCAGATGTTCACGCTTGGCACCAGCATCCCGGCGTCCTCGATCATGGACATCGCTGCCGGTCGCGACATCAAGCTGCTCGACATGTCCGATGCCATCGACGGCATGAAGAAGATCAATCCGGGCTATACGCTGCTTGAGGTGCCGGCAGGGACCTATCCGAAGCAGGACAAGCCGGTGAACGTCATCGGCTACGCTACCCACATCGTGGCCTCCTGCAAGCTGCCGGAGGATGCGGTTTACAAGATGACGAAGGCCATTGCCGACAGCATCCCCTCGCTGGCGGCGACCAGCAAGGCCATGGCGGGTCTGACGCCGAAGGAGATGGCGACCGACGTGGGCGTGCCGTTCCATCCGGGTGCCGCGAAGTTCTACAAGGAGAAGGGCATCGAGGTGAAGTGATCCGGGGGCGGGGTTGCCGGAAGGTGACCCCGCATCCGTTACGGCAATGCATGCGCGCTTGAAGCGCCCGCCTTTATCATTTCGGATCGCCCATGAAGTTTGAGCTCACTCATGCGAATTTCGTGCGCCTAGCCGTCGGCGTGCTCGGCGTCTCGATGGCGCTCTATCACATGTGGCTGATCTGGGTGGGGGCGCCGGAAGCGATCATCTTCCGCGGCATGCACCTGCTGTTCGCATTGTCGCTCGCCTTTCTTGTCTATCGCAGAACTGCAGCTTCGGCTGGCCAGCCGCCGTCGATGCTGGACTATCTCTGTCTTCTGCTGGCCGTTGTGCCGATCCTCTACTTGTTCATCAACTACGACTATGTGATCAACCGGATCTATTACGTCGACGACCTGAGCACGCTCGACATGGTGCTCGGCACGATTCTCGTTGTCATGATCCTCGAGGGGACGCGACGCGCGCTCGGGCCCGCGCTCCCGATCACGGCTCTCGTTTTTCTCGGCTACGGGTTGTTCATTGCGCAGGTCGAGCCGATGCGGCTGCTCGATCAGCTCTACATGACGACCGAGGGCATCTTCGGCATCCCGCTTTCGGTTTCGGCAGCTTACGTCCTTATTTTCGTGTTGTTCGGTGCCTTCATGGAGCGGACTGGAACCGGCCAGCTCTTCATGGATTTCGCCATGAGCCTCACCGGTCATACCGCCGGCGGTCCGGGCAAGGTCTCCGTCGTTTCATCGAGCCTGTTCGGCACCATTTCCGGCTCGGCTGTCGCCAACGTCATGGTGGATGGCCCGATCGCGATTCCGCTGATGAAGCGCACCGGCTTCCGGCCTCCGTTCGCGGCAGGCGTCGAGGCGGTGGCCTCTACGGGCGGTCAGATCATGCCGCCGATCATGGGCGCCGCGGCGTTCGTGATGGCCGAGTTCCTGCAGGTCGGCTACGGTCAGGTCATCCTGTGGGCGCTGATCCCAGCTATTCTCTACTATCTCGCCTGCTTCGCGGCCGTGCACTTCGAAGCCAAGCGCCATGGGATCATGGGCGTGCCTCGGTCGGAGCTGCCGGTATTCAGGCGGGTCATGGCGGAGCGCGGTCACCTCTTCATCCCCGTGCTGACGATCCTCGTCGTCATGTATGCGGGCTATAGCGCGCCGCTGGCTGCGCTCGCCGGCACACTCGCATGCTTCCCGGTCGCTTTCCTGCGGGCCTCGACGCGGGGGAACGTCCGGATCGGCGTGATCGTCGAAGCGATGATCGACGGTGCCCGCAATGCCGTCGCTATCGCGCTCGCGTGCGCCACCGCTGGGATCATCATCGGTGTCGTGACCCTCACGGGGGTGGGTATCGTTTTCACGCAATTCGTGGTTGGTCTCGCGCAGGACACGCTCATCATCGCCCTAGTGCTGACGATGGTCGCCGGTATCGTGCTCGGTATGGGCATGCCGACGACGCCGGCCTATATCATCATGACCTCACTGCTCGTTCCGGCCATCATCAAGCTCGGTGTGATCCCGCCGGCAGCGCATATGTTCGCCTTCTACTTCGCGATTCTCTCGGCGATCACGCCGCCGGTGGCGCTGGCTGTGTTCGCGGCGGCTGGTCTCGCCAAGGCGGACCTTTGGGCGAGCGGCATCGCCGCCGTGAAGATCGGTGCCGCGGGATTCATAGTGCCGTTCATGTTCATCTACGAGCCGGCCCTGCTCATGATCGGCGACTGGCCGACGATCATCTGGTCCTTTGTCACGGCGTCGATCGGCTGCATTCTGCTGGCAGCAGGTCTGCATGGCTACTTGCTTAGCTCGGCAACTCTCTGGCAGAGAGGCTTCCTGGTCGTGGCGGCCTTCTGCCTCGTGAAGCCAGGGCTCGCAACGGATGCCGCTGGCGCCCTGCTTGCGGGTGCCGTCATCGTGGCCCAGGTCCTCAGCCGGCGGCGCGCGGCGACGGTGACTGCTGCGGCAGGAGAGTGAGCAGGGACCTTCCGCGCCGCTGCTCCATACAGATCAAGGGGATTCCATGGCCGAAAGCCATCGCAAAACGCCTGAGCAATTGAGGTCCCACCGCTGGCTCGGGGTGCAGGATCTGCGCTCGTTCGGCCATCGCTCCCGGCTGCGGCAGATGGGATACGACGCCGAGGACTGGCGCGGCCGGCCGGTCATCGGGATCATCAATACCTGGAGCGACATCAATCAGTGCCATGCGCACTTGCGTGCGCGGGTGGAGGACGTGAAGCGCGGCGTGCTGCAAGCGGGAGGATTCCCGATCGAGCTGCCCGCGATCTCGCTCTCCGAGCCCTTCGTCAAGCCGACCACGATGCTCTATCGCAACTTCCTGGCGATGGAGACGGAGGAGCTGCTGCGCTCGCATCCGATCGATGGCGCCATTCTGCTCGGCGGCTGCGATAAGACCACGCCCGGGCTCATCATGGGCGCCATCTCCATGAACCTGCCCGCGATTTTCGTTCCGGCGGGTCCGATGCTGCGCGGCTACTGGCGCGGCAACACACTCGGCTCGGGCTCGGACGCGTGGAAATACTGGGATGAAAAGCGTGCCGGCAAGATCTCGGAAGCGCAATGGGCGGAGATCGAGAACGGCATCGCGCGCTCCTTCGGCACCTGCATGACCATGGGGACCGCGGCGACGATGATGTCGATCTCCGAGGCTCTCGGCCTGACGCTTCCCGGCGCCTCGGCGCTGCCCGCCGCCGATGCCGGTCATCCGCGCATGGCCGCCGCCGCGGGCCGGCGGATCATCGACATGGTCTGGGAGGACCTGACGCCGACGAAGGTGCTCTCGGCGGCCTCGTTCGACAACGCCATCAAAGTGCACATGGCGCTCGGTGGCTCCACCAACGCCATCATCCACGTCATTGCCATGGCCCGCCGCGCCGGGATCGCGCTATCGCTGGAGCGCTTCGACCAGCTTTCGCGCGAGGTGCCGGTGATCGCCAACCTCCGTCCGTCCGGTGCCTTCCTGATGGAGGACTTCTACTACGCCGGCGGCCTGCCCGCGCTCATGAAGACGCTGGGGGATCGGCTCGACGGCTCTGCCATGACCATCTCCGGCAAGACGCTCGGTGAGACCATTTCCGATGCGTCCGTCTACAACGACGAGGTCATCCTTCCCCTCGACAAGGCCATCTATGCCGAAGGAGCCACCGCCGTCCTCAAAGGAAACCTGGCGCCGCGAGGTGCTGTCATGAAGCCGTCGGCTGCCGAGCCGCGCCTCAGGAAGCATCGCGGTCCTGCACTCGTCTTCCGCGACTACAACCATATGGCGGCAGAGATCGAGCGCGAGGACCTGGAGGTCACGGCCGATCACGTGCTGGTGCTGCAGAATGCTGGTCCCAAGGGAGGGCCGGGCATGCCGGAATGGGGCATGCTGCCCATACCGCGCAAGCTCGTGAAGGCCGGTGTGCGTGACATGCTGCGCATTTCCGACGCGCGCATGTCAGGCACCAGCTATGGCGCGTGCATCCTGCACGTATCGCCGGAAAGCTTCGTCGGCGGGCCGCTGGCGCTCGTCAGGACCGGCGATGAAATCGAGGTCGACGTCGCGCGCCGCATGCTTCACCTGCATGTCTCCGACGAGGAGCTCGCACGACGCCGGGAGGAGTGGAAGCCGCTGCCGCCGCGTTATGAGCGCGGTTACGGGGCGATGTTCCAGCAGCACATCGGACAGGCCGACGAAGGCTGCGATTTCGACTTCCTCGAGAGCGGATCGCCGGTGCCCGAGCCGGAGATTCATTGAGGCATCAAGGGAGCAAGCCGATCGTTGTGGGCGGGGTCAGCCGATCTCGCTCAGCGACTTGCGGAAACGCGCCAGGGAGAAGACGAACAGCACGCTCCCGATCGCTCCGAGCGCGAGGAACTGGGGATAGACGACGCTGAAGCCGGCCCCGCGGTAGAGGATCGCCTGCGCCAGCATCACGAAATGCGTGGTCGGCGCCCCCAGCATGATGAACTGGATGATCTCCGGCATGCTCTCGCGCGGCGTGCTACCGCCCGATAGTAATTGCAAGGGCAACAGGACGAGAATCAGCAGCAGGCCGAACTGCGGCATGGAGCGGGCCGCCGTGCCGAGGAAGATCCCCAGCGAGTTCGTCGCAAACAGATGCATGGCCGCGCCAGCCAGGAAGAGGGCGGCGGAGCCTTCGATCGGGACCCGTAACAGAAGCTGGATCACGAGGAACAGCGACAGGGCGCAGGCGATCCAGACCACGAGCCCCATGGACCAGATCTTGGAAGTCATGATCTCCGTTGGCGTCACCGGCATCACGAGCAGGTGCTCGAGCGTGCCATGCTCGCGCTCACGGATGAGAGCGGCCCCGGTCAGCACGAGGGACAGCATCGTCACGTTGTTGATGAGCTGCACGATGCTGCCGAACCAGGTTCGGTTGAGCTGAGGATTGAAGCGCGCCCGCAGCACGAGCTCGACGGGCAGGGACGGGACGGCGCGATAGCGCTCGACGAATGAGTTCACCTCGCCATTGACGATACTCTGGATATAGCCGCTCCCCGTAAAGGCCTGGCTCATGCGCGTCGCATCCACATTGAGCTGAATAGCTGGGCTGCGGCCCGCGAGCACGTCGCGTTGGAAATTCGGCGGGATATTGAGGGCGAACGTATCGAGCCCCGCGTCCATCCGCTGGTCCATCTCTGCCGCTGAAACGATTTGCGGGGGCAGGAAGTACGGCGGGTACAGCGCTGCGATGATGCGTGAGGACAGCGGCGACTGATCCTCATCGACGACGGCGATTGCGGCCCGATTGAGTGTTTCCGGAACGGCGGTCGCGCCAGAGTAGATCGCCAATGTGAACGCGTAGACGATCAGGATCAGCATGATCGGATCGCGTGCAAGTCCGCGTAATTCTTTGACGCCAAGATAGAAAGAGTTGGCGACGCGCACGGCTCAAGTCTCCTGCTTTCGCAAAAGCATCACCGAAAGCGTGAGCAGAACCGGAACGGCGATGACGAGCGGTACGAAGGACGAGCGCAATTCCGAAAACGATAGTGCTTTTGAAAATACGCCGCGCGATATGGTCAGATAATGGGCGGTTGGATAGATCTTGCCAATTATTGCGCCGACGCCTTGCAGCGAGGAAACCGGATCGATCATCCCCGAGAACTGTGTCGCGGGCAGCATGGTCAGGATGGCAGTGCCGAAAATCGCAGCGATCTGGCTGCGCATGAACGAGGAAATCAGCAGCCCGAACCCTGTCGAGGCCATGACATAAATGAGCGTTGCCCCAAGGAGCGTGGGGAAACTTCCGGTGAGCGGCACCCCGAGCACGAAAACCCCAAGACCCACCAGAAGCAGAAAATTGAACATTGCGAGGATGATGTAGGGGATCTGCTTGCCGAGCAGGAATTCCACCCGGGTCACGGGCGTAACGTAGAAATTGATAATTGAGCCCAGCTCTTTTTCCCGGACGACGCTGAGGGCTGTCAGCATGGCCGGGATCATCATGAGCAAAAGGGGAATTGTCCCCGGCACCATGGCGACGATGCTTTCAAGATTGGGATTATAGCGAAAGCGCGTTTCGATCGTGACGAGGTTGGTGGCCGGCCCCGAACTCTGCCTTTCCGCAGCCTGCTGTGCGAGCCAGTGTTGGTGAAGCCCCTGGACGTAACTCTGCACGGTCTCGGCCCGCTGCGGCATGGCTCCGTCGATCCAGGCGCCGATCTGGGCCCGGTTGCCGCGCTCCATATCGCGCCCGAAGCCCGGGGGAATTTCGATGGCGAGGCTGAGTTCTCCGGAGCGCATCCGTCGGTCGAGCTCGGCATAATCCGAAATGGGTGGTTTCTCGACGAAATAGCGGGAGCCGGCAATTCCCAGCGTGTAATTTCTGCTGATCGTCGACTGGTCCCGATCGAGGACGGCGAACGACAGGTCCTCGACGTCAAGATTGATGCCATAGCCGATGATGAGCATCAGGATGAGGCTGCCGGCGAGGGCCATGGTGGCGCGAATTGGATCGCGCCGCAGCTCGAGCGATTCGCGGAGGGAGTAACTGAGCATGCGCCGCGGATCGAAGTGGCGATGGCGCACGGCCGTATGCTCAGGCACGCCGGGCAGGGCTTCTGGTATGATCGCCGTGTCTTCCGGCTCGCTCTCCGCGCCAGCCTCCTCCAGGTAAGAAATGAAGGCTTCTTCGAGCGTTTTCACGCCGCGCCTCTTGACGAGGTCAGCCGGCGTATCGCTCACCAGAACGCGTCCCGCATTCATGAGGGAAATGCGGTCACAGCGTTCGGCTTCGTTCATGAAGTGAGTGGAAATGAAAATGGTGACCAGGTCGTCTCGGGAAAGATCGATGAGGATCTGCCAGAAATGATCGCGGGCGACGGGATCGACGCCGGAGGTCGGCTCGTCCAGGATCAGAATGTCCGGGTCGTGGATCATCGCCACGGCGAGGGACAGGCGCTGCCGCTGACCGAGAGGCAGTGAGTCCGGCAGCTCGTCCATGATGGGTACGAGATCGAACCGCCGCGCGATCTGTTCTACGCGCCCGGGGATCACGTCGGCAGGCATTTCGAACAGCCGCGCATGCAGCACGAGGTTCTGCCTGACGGTGAGCTCGGAATAGAGCGAGAAGTTCTGCGACATGTACCCGACACGGCGGCGGGTATCGAGATCTTCAGGGTCCACCTCGTGCCCGAACAGCCACGCCTGTCCCTCGCTGGCCGGCAGGAGGCCGGTCAGCATTTTCATCGTCGTCGACTTGCCCGAGCCGTTCGAGCCGAGGAAGCCGAAGATCTCGCCTCGGCTGATGCGAAAGCTCACGTGATCCACGGCGACGAAATCGCCGAACCGCTTCGTCAGGCCATGCGCCTCGATGGCGATGTCCTCCTCGAGACCGGCTGGTCGCGGCCGCATCTCGACCGGGCGATAGTCCGCGCGTTCCTCCGCGGGGAGAAGGGCGATGAACGCGGACTCGAGATTGGGCGTGTCGGTTTCGGTCAGGAGCTCGCGCTCGGTGCCGGCGGCGAGCACACGGCCGGCGTTCATCGCCACCAGCCAGTCGAAGCTTGCCGCTTCCTCCATGTACGCGGTGGCCGCCAGAATGCTCATGCCGGGCCGGCCGAGGCGGATGCGCTCGATGAGTTCCCAGAACTGCCGCCGCGAGAGCGGGTCGACGCCGGTCGTCGGCTCATCGAGGATGAGCAGATCCGGGTCATGGATGAGCGCGCAGCACAGGCCGAGCTTCTGCTTCATGCCGCCGGATAGCTTGCCCGCTGGCCGGTTTGCGAAAGGTGCAAGGTTGGTCGCCTCGAGGAGGCCGGCGATGCGCTGCTTACGTTCCGCGGCGCCCTGACCGAACAGCCGACCGAAGAAGTCGACGTTCTCGAAAACCGACAACACAGGATAGAGGTTTTTCCCTAGCCCCTGGGGCATGTACGCGACGCGCGGGCCGACGTCCTCGCGATGCGCCGCTGACGCCATGTCGCCACCGAGAACCTCGACAGCGCCCGTTTGAACCGCGCGCGCTCCGGAGATTATGGAAAGAAGACTAGACTTGCCGACGCCATCCGGGCCGATCAGTCCCACCATGTAGCCAGCGGGTAGATCCAGATCGATGCTGTCCAAGGCCAGCGTTCGGCCAAATCGCTGGCTGAGGTCGCGGATGCTCACCACCAGTTCCGACTCTGGGTTCAGCGGCGAGACCCAATCGGAGGTCATGACGGTACGCGTACCTGCAAGTCAGGCGGCCACGCGATCTGCGGATTGAGCCGCACGTATGCGATGCCGGGTAGGCCGGTCTTGACCTGAGCGAGATGCCTCCTGAGCAGATCCGGATCGATGTGGGCTCTGACGCGGAACATCAGCTTCTGGCGTTCCTCGGCCGTCTCGACGGTCTTGGGTGTGAACTGTGCGACATCGGCGACGAACGAGATCCGGGCGGGGATGACGAACTGCGGCGCGGCGTCGAGGATGATGCGGGCCTCATCGCCGATGGTGAGCCGTCCGACAGATGCCGTCGGAAGGAAGAAGGTCATATAGACGTCGGTGAGATCGATCAGGTTCAGCACCCGGCCACCGGCCTGCACGACCTCGCCGGGCTGTGCGACCTTGAACTGAACCCGGCCGTCCCGCGGCGAGCGTAGCTCGCTGTCGTTGATGTCTGCCTGAATCCTCTGGATCGACGCGCGCGCGGCATCCACCTCGGATTCCGCTCTGATGACCTGTGATCGCGCTGTCGTCAGGGCCGCATCGGCCGATGAGACCTGTGCTTTCGATGCGGTGACGGCGGCCTGCGCGCTTTCGTAGTTCGCCCGGTCGTCGTCGTACCGCTGGCGGGTGACGTGGCCCTTCTCGACGAGATCGATGGCACGGGCAAGCCGCTGTCTGGCTGCGACAAGCTCGGCCTCGCGCTGAACCACGACGGCTTCGGCGCTGGCCTTCTCGGCCTGCCGCTGTGCCACTTGGCTGCGGGTGGTGTTTACATTGACCTCGGCCTGGGCCAGGACTGCCTCGGCCTCGCGCAGCTGCGCATTGAGCACGGCGGTGTCCATTTTGACGAGGACCTGGCCCGCCCTGACGAGATCACCCTCGTTAACCAGGATTTCACTGATGCGCCCCGCCAGCTTGGCCGAGATGTCGATCTCGGTCGCCTCGATGCGGCCGTTGGCGCTGACGATGCCCGGCGGGGTCGGGGGTGTCCTGAACATTTGCCATGCCAGGTACGCCGCAGCCATCAGCGCCAGGGCGAGCGGGATGCCGATGAGCAAGCTCTGAGAACGGTCCAATTTTTCGCGTGATTTGCGGGCCATTCCGAGCTAACCCCCGATGCGACTGAGATCGCCGGTTGCGGCAGGCAAGCGCATGCCATCCCGCCGCCAGCGCGACCCGTGGCGATGAGCGCGGTAATGCTCGGGTTCGCTCAGCCGAACGCCAACCCCAGTCGCAGGGACTGGCATCGGTCGCCATCTCGATATGAGAGGTGGAGCGTGCTCGCCGCCGCCCACGTAAACCAACTCCTCGCACAGGACAGGAACAATCGGGCGCGCGATATCTCGCCCTCGAAGCAACAACGCGATGTGGTGGCTTCGAGTTCAGGAGTTAGTTTGAAGCGTTCAGGTGTCCGGTGGGACGGAGTGGACGCTGTGGCGAAGCGGGCTGAAAGATATCGCCTTCCTCCATTGCAACGACGAGGCATGATCGAATGTCTGAGCGGTCAGGATGCCCGGCCGCTCAGCTCGGCTCCGTGGAGGACGGGAGCCGCGATCAGTCCTTGTTCGGGCGGCTGAACATCGCCTCCATTTCGCGCCGCGCCTTGAACGCGCTGTCGTTGGGATCGATCTCGACATCGTCCCACTTCAGACGCTGTCCCTCGGCGACGTCACGCTTCAGCTTGATGTTGTGCGCAAGGCCCAGTGGCAGATGCCCCTCCGCGAGGGAGGTCGGTGCCGGCGTCTGCTTGCCCCAGACGCAGAACCCACCTTCGCCATCCAGCATTTCGCCTGCCTTCATGTTGCGCTTTGCCGTGGCCACGACGTCGGAATTGAAGCAGAACGGCGCCCCCGTCGGCTCCTTCCGTAGCGCGGCCGACGCGATCGAAATGCCGAGCTCCAGCCCGATCATGTGAATCGGGCGGTAGAGGGCGGCGTAGCGACCCGACTTGTCCTGCAGCATGTTGTATTCGCGGAAGCAGCGCCGGCTGTAGTCGTTATCCTCGGCGGCCTCGAACACGACGTACGTTCCCATCGCGAGGTTGTGGGGAACGTCCGTGCCGTCGCGGTAGACCATGGACGTGACTTCCGTCACACCCGCTTTCTCCAGCAAGCCGCCCTCGCTTCTCGGCTTGCAGATGTCGGCGTGCTCGAAGCGGCTCGCGGGTGGGAAGGAGAGGCCCTCCGACTGCGACTCGAGACCGGTCGCATTGCAGATGGCGCTCATCTCGATGGCTGATTTGGTGCCGTCGAGGAAGCTGTTGAACATCTTCAAGTTGATGGTCTTCGGATCCTCGACCTTCACATACTTCTTGAGCTCCTCCCAGACCGTATCGGGCGTCAGCTTGTGGTAGGAGGGCAGGTAGCGCGTGCCCTTACCGGCGGCGACCACCTTGAACCCCGAGGCGCGGGCCCAGTCGACATGCTCGCACACGAGCGCGGGCTGGTCGCCCCACGCGAGGCTGTAGACGACGCCTGCTTCCCGCGCCTTCCTGGCCAGCAGCGGGCCGGCGACAACGTCGGCCTCCACATTGACCATCACGATATGCTTGCCGTTTTCGATAGCGAGCTGGCACAGCCGAATGCCGGTCTTCGGATCGCCGGTCGCTTCGACGATGACGTCGATGGCCGGATGACGGATCATCGCTTCCGCATCGTCGGTGAGGAATGTCTTGCCGGTCTTCACAGCGTCGTCGAGTGAGGTCGCGCCGTGCTGTTCCTCTGGCCAGGACGCCATTTTGAGCTGTGATTTGGCCCGCGCGACGTTGAGATCGGCGACGGCGGCGATGTGCATGCCGATGGTCGTCCGGGCCTGGGCAAGGAACATGGTGCCGAACTTGCCGGCGCCGATTTGGCCGACACGGACGGGTTTGCCGGCGGCGGCGCGCTCCTTCAACATGGTGAACAGGTTCACGGGCTTTTCCTCTTCAATCGAGCCATGGACTTGGTGGGGAGTGCAGCACAGGGCTTCCGGTCGAGCAAGCGGCTGCCGGGAATGTGAGCCTTTCGTTTGGGCCGTTGTCAGCAGCGGCGCAACATGATCATCTATCGAACAAATCCCGGAACCAGGGAATAAGCGGAGGACTGCGCTGATGCAGGGGAATGGGAATTTGACGGCGGAGCTGCGCACGCTCTGCCTCGACAAGCGGGACAATGTCATCGTCGCGGTGGATGCGCTGCCGCCGGGCGCGGAAGCCCGGAGCGTCACGGCACGGGTGCGTATCCCACGCGGCCACAAGATGGCGAGCACCAGGATTGCCAAGGGGGAGCCGGTTCTCAAGTTCGGGCAGGTGATCGGGTTCGCCACAGAGGACATCGCGCCCGGCGATCACGTGCACACCCAGAACTGCGGCTTTGCCTCCTTCGAGCGCGACTACGCTTTCTGCCAGGATGCGCGGCCCGAGCCGGTGCTGCCGCTCGAGGCGCGGGCGACCTTCCAGGGCTTCCGCCGGGAGAATGGGACCGCTGGTACACGCAACTATCTCGCTGTCGTGACGAGCGTGAACTGCTCGGCGACCGTCGCCCGCTTCATCGCCGAGGAGGTCCGGCGCTCCGGGCTGCTCGACGACTATCCGACGATCGATGGCGTCATCCCGCTGGTGCACGGCACCGG
>JAEZHL010000180.1 GCA_023416575.1 Pseudomonadota bacterium | reverse complement strand
GCGGCGGTCCAAGGATGATCGGGAACCAGGAGCAACTCGGCTTGATGAGAGCAGTCGTTAGGCCCTTCGCAATCCTCAGCGTTGCCCTCGGCCTGCTCGGCCAAGGCGCGGCGCACGCGCAGGAGACCTACAAGCAAGTCCTATCCCAGGATCTGCCAGGGGCGCAGGATCACCCTTGGACCGGGCGCTACGACGGCTCGGCCTTGCTGCTGCAGACGATGGCCGCCTTCGATGAGCTGGTCCTCCCCGCGGGAAAGGCCGTGAGCGCCGGCGGCAAGCGCTTCACTGAAACCATCAAGGCGGAAGGCCGCATCACGCGGACGGTTTATGTGACGCCGCCCGGCCGCTCCTCGCTGGAGGTGCTCCGCAACTTCCAGAACCATCTGCAGGAACAGGGCTTCGCGACCGATTTCGCGTGCGCGGGCAGCGATGGGTGCGGGGAGCCGTTCAAGGAGCTCAAATACCACTGGAACAACAAGTCCACCCATGTGAGCAGCGGTTCCGCAAAGGGCGCCCGGACGCGATTCATGCATTCGGTCTTCGACGGCGGCCGTGACATCCGCTACGCCCTGATGCGCAAGGGGCAGGGGAGCAGCGCAGCCTATGTCTCGCTGTTCGTCGCACGTAGCGAGGGCGGCACATACGGCGACGTTTCAACAGCGCTGACCAATTATGTGACGGCATTGGTCGAGGTGGTCGAGCCTCGGGCGATGGAAGAGAAAATCGTGACGGTAAAGAGTGAAGCCATCGCCTCGGCCCTCAAGGCAGAAGGCGCGGTGCCGCTGTACGGGCTGCTGTTCGATACCGACAAGGCGGAGCTCAAACCGGACTCCGAGCCGCAGCTCGCCGAGATGGTCCGCTACCTGAAGGGCAATGACGTCAAGGTCTACGTGGGCGGCCACACCGACAGCCAGGGTGCGCTGGACTACAATCTCGACCTCTCCGACCGGCGGGCGAAGGCGGTCGCCGCGGCCCTCGTGGCGCGGGGCATTCCGGCAGCCCGTATCATGGCGCGCGGCGTGGGCCCCCTTTCTCCGGCCGCACCAAACTCTGACGAGACCGGCCGGAGCAAGAACCGGCGAGTCGCGCTCGTGCTGCAGTAGTGGGAGGCGACGCATGCATCGCTATCATAGCCACCGCGGCGCGCGCCTCGCCTTTGCCTTTGCTCTGGCCGCGACCGGGATCTCAGCCGCGTCCGCCGCCGAGCCGACCCTCGGTTGGGCGCGGCCTTATGCCGGGGTGTGGACCCTGTCGGGCGTGACGGAGGGCGCGCCCTACTGTGAGCTGAGTCTGGGGGCCGAGGGCGCGATCGGCGGCGCGTCCATCAAGGTGTCGGCCACTTGCCGACGCAACTTCCCGCTCGAGAAGGTAGCTGCCTGGACCCTGCGCGGCGACGATGTTGTGCTGATCGACTCCCTTCGGAAGGCGGTGCTGGCGTTCTCGCGCACCGACGGCGGCTTTTATGCAGCGAGACTACCGAGCGGCGAGGTAGTCTCGCTGGAGCGAGGGGGGCCGAATCGGCCGAAGTCCCGCAAGGAGCTTCTCGACGGGACATTCACCCTGAGCGGGCCGAACAACGCCGCGCCGTGTGGATTCAGCGTCAGCGCTGAGTCCGCCAATACCGGGGATCTGGAACAAGTCGGCGCGTGCCCGGCCAACTGGAAGGCGCGGGCATGGCGCCGCTGGAGCTTCGCGCGGGGGCACTTGAACCTGCTCGCGGCAGACGGCTCGACCCTCCTGTCGCTGACACCGGCCGACGGCTTCACTTTCGTTGCCGAAATGCCGGACGGGCCGGTTTTCTTCGGCCCAGGCGTGATTGAGGCGGACCGCTAGGGAGGCGTTCCGCAAGCTGGCAGGGCGGGCTGTGAGCGGCGCTTCAGCATCTCGCCGCTGGCTGCGGTGAGCCGTACTATATGCCTTCACTGAACAAAACACTGAGCAGCCAGGACCGCGGTGGGGCCCGCAGCTCTAAAATTCGATTTCGCCTGGATTGGCGGGCGTCCGAGTTGGCGTACGCTCACGGCCCAGGGACCTGAAACACCATCAACTGTTGGCATTCGGTGTTCAGTGGCTAATTAAATGATGGTGCTACGGGCAGGGCGGAGAATTGGAAAAATTACTCAAGTTTCTGCGTGATCTTGCGCAGGGAGGGTCAGTTTAAACCGCTCGCTGATGTCTCGTTGTGTTCGCATTGGCTAGCAATAACAACGTGTTAGCGTGATATGCAATCCATCATCGTCCGCCGTCTTGTCGTTGGTGGGTGGCCGTCGGCGCGGCGTGGCGGGAACGGCGCTGGGCGATCGCCATGCGCTACCTCGGCATCGAAGTCGATGACGCGATCGAGATTGCGGAGAAGATCGACCTATGATGGCGTGACGCTCTACCTCTGATTCCGAACCTGGTCGGCGAAGTCATTTGCGTCGCCGACTGCCAATCAGCGGAGGACCGCTATTGGGATGCGGACGAATGCTCGGGGACAACCGAACGCAGCAGAAGCGCGATCTCACTAACCCCGGAGGATGTCCTGCACGGCCTGCTCGAGCGCCTGCAGGAAACGCGAGCGATCATCCCTGGTGAAAGCCGGCGGACCGCCTCGGATGTCGCCAGTTTCGCGAAGATGGGCCTTCAAGTCACGCACAGCTCGTGCCATGCCGATATTGTTGGGAGTGAACGGTCGCCCGGTAGGTGCCAGTGCCCGGGCCCCCTTCTTCAGGCATCGGTCGGCGAGTGGGATATCCTGGGTCACGCAGATATCGGCTGCCGAGATTTCCTCGGCAATCCAATCATCGGCCGCGTCCGGGCCCTCGGCAACGATACGGCGTTCGACCAGGTGACTGGCCGGCAGCCGCATCCACGCGTTCGAAACGAATATTGCAGCGAGACCATGTCGCTCGGCCACCCGCACGATCTCATCCTTGACCGGGCAAGCGTCAGCATCGACGAGTATGCGGATGATCGGCGGTGCGGGCGGCATTGGTAGGCTTTCAGTAATAGCACCGCGCTCCGCGGCCAAATGGATGAAGATGGCGGCACGCAGGCCAAGGAGGTCGATGCCGAGACGACCGAGGCGGAGCCAACGGCGGCTGGCTGATCGTGGACAGGTAGCAGGCTAAGAAATCTGGTGGCCCGCTCCAGATGCAACCAGTCGAACGCGAGCCACCACACATCAGACTTTGCCAGCGGCGCGGATAACGGTTGCCCAGTCCAACATACCGGCCTGCAGCCATCGAGGTGGGTTCACGGAAGAGCTCTGGTGATCCGGCCTCTTCCGAGATATTCCCGGTCCGATTGGGGAAATTACGGGGGAATAAGTCACGAGCCCCGCAGAAAACTATATTATTTTCAATCGCTTAGAGTAGCTGGCTGGCGGAGGGAGGGGGATTCGAACCCCCGAGACGGTTGCCCGCCTACACGCGTTCCAGGCGTGCGCCTTCAACCACTCGGCCACCCCTCCGCTTTGCGCCGCGGACTATAGCGATCGCGAGGCTCGGCGCAAGTGAATGTCGAGGGTCGGCTGCTGGATCAGGGGGCGAAATGGCGCGTGGCCGTGACAAGCTCGTGGATAATGCCCGGCTCGGTCATCGCGTGGCCGGCATCGGCAACGATCCTGAGGTCGGCGCGGGGCCAAGCCTGCTTCAGATCCCAGGCGTTGCGCAGGGGCGTTACGACGTCGTAGCGGCCGTGGACGATGACGCCGGGGATGTCGGCGATGCGGTGCGCGTCGGCGAGGAGCTGGCCGTCGTGCTCGAGGAAGCCGCGGTTGACGAAATAGTGGCATTCGATCCGGGCGAACGCGATGGCATAGCTGTCGTTGCCGAACTGTCGCACGCGCTCCTCGTCCGGGAAGAGCGACAGGGTCGTGCCCTCCCACATGCTCCAGGCGCGCGCGGCCTCGAGTTGAACGGCGGGATCGGGATGCGTCAGCCGCGCGTGATAAGCGCGGACCATGTCGCCGCGCTCGGCCGGCGGGATCACGTTCCGGTAGGCCTCGAACGCGTCGGGGTAGATCCAGCTGCAGCCCTCTTGATAGAACCAGTCGATCTCCTGCTTTCGCAGCAGGAAGATGCCGCGCAGGATGAGCTCGGTGACGCGGTCCGGGTGCCGCTCGGCATAGGCGAGCGACAGGGTGGAGCCCCAGGAGCCCCCGAAGAGCTGCCAGCGGTCGATGCCGAGATGCTCGCGCAGCCGCTCCATGTCGGCCACCAGGTCCCAGGTGGTATTGTGGTCGAGGGAGGCATGCGGGATCGAGCGACCGCAGCCGCGCTGATCGAACAGGATGATGCGGTAGCGCGACGGGTCATGGTAGCGCCGCATCTTGGGATTGCAGCCGCCTCCAGGGCCGCCGTGGACGATCGCGACCGGCTTGCCGTGCGGATTGCCGCACTGCTCGTAGTAGATCTCGTGGCCCCCCGAAACCGGCAGACGCGCCTGCATGAAGGGCTCGATCGGCGGGAAGAGGCCGTGGCGCGGGGGCGTGGCGTCACCATTCGGGGAAGACGTGGTGCTTGTCATGAAGGGCTCTCGACCTCGGGGGCGTTGCGGGATAGGCCAAGCGGCTGGAGTGCACGTGACTAGAGTGGACGCGTCCTCTGCTTCAAACGCAGCAAGCGCATCTCCCGATCGAACATCGTCTCGCCGCCGGGCACGCGCATGTCATGGACGAGCTCCAGCGCGTTCTGGGAGATGGAGGGTCTCAGCCAGCTCGCGCCGATGGCGGCCGTGAAGCCGGCCGGGATCCCGAACACGCCTGCGAGCGCACCCGGAAGGCCGAGCAGGGCTGCTTCGCCGGCAATGATGGCAAGCACCGCAACGCCGAAACCGGCGGCCATGCCAGCCATGGCGCCGAGCGCGTTCAGGCGCTTCCACCAGATCGACAGCACGATGACGGGGAAGAAGCCCGAGGCGGACAGGGCCAGAGCCCAGAACAGCAGATCGAGAGGGTCAGCCGGGATCATGAGCGCCAGCCATGTGCCAACCCCGGCGGCCGCAGCAACTGCAACTCTGGCCGTCATCAGGCGAAGGCGGTTCGAGGCAGGCTCCCACTTGAGGCCATTGACGATGTCCTCCGACAGAACCGATCCGAGTGCCAGTGATGACATGCTCGCCGCCGCCACCGCTGCCGCCAGTGCACCGGCGAGGGAGAGGTAGACGAGCACGGCGGGAAAGTCCGATGCGATCGGCAGCGCGAAGAGGATCGCGTCGCGGCTGAAGCTGAAGCTGCTGATCGGGAGCCGCGGCACCTGACCGTGGACCGCAGCGAGGCCGGCGGCCTCGAGCGACCGGAACCATTCTGGGAGCTGGCTGATGCTATGGCCGACCAGCGTGTCCATCACGACGTCGCGCATGAAGACGGCGACTGACGATCCGGTCAGCATGATCATGCCGACGATGAACGTCGCCCAGCCGAGCGACTTGCGCGTCTCATAGATGCTCGCCGTGGTGCCGGCGCGCGGGAGGAGCCAGGGCGCCGAGGCAACGCCAGCCATCAGCGTCAGGCTGAGCAGCACGAAGCTGAGCGAGCCGATGCTGCCGAAGGAGTTTCCGATCCGCAGAACGACCGGCTCGAGCTCGGTGCCCGCAAGGCCGAAGGCGAGCGGCGGCAGCTCCGGGATGGGCAGGCCCTGGCGCGCCTCGAGCCGGGTGAGCTGACGCAGCACCGGCCCGTGACTGAGCTGGGCGAGCGGCAGATAGGTGACAACCGCGGCGACGATCGACGTGGGCACGATCAGCGCCGTGAGCACGGCGATGCTTTCGGAAACGTTGGCCCAGCTCACCGATCGCATGCCGCCGAGGATGACGGCCAGCACGATGGTTACGGCGATGAGCAGGGCGACGAGCGCTTGGGATTGCCCCGTGAGCCAGGTTCCGACGAAGACGCCCATGCGCACCTCGGCGGCAATCACCAGCAGCATCGGAACGGCGACCATGGCCCCCGCGCTCACCCGGACGATGCGGCTCTCGCAGCGGCGGCCGAGGTAGCTTGGAATGGTGAAGGCGCCGAACTTGCGCAGGAACGGGGCAATGAGCACGGCCATCACGACGAAACCGCCCGTGAAGCCGATGACGATGGACCAGGCATCGAAGCCGTTGAGGAAGAACAGCCCGGTGACGGCGACGAGGCCCGTTGCGCCCGAGGCAGAGACGGCGGTGAGCAGGCCGTTGTAGAAGGCGGGGACCCGCCGTCCACTGGCGAAGAAGTCGAGCGGATCAGTGCACGCGGCGGCGAGGCCAATGGCGGCGTAGAGGGCCAGCGGACCGCCCATCATGAGGCTGCGCAGGACGGTGTCGGACGTGCCGAGCTGCTCGAAGATCAACAGCATCAGCACCAGCGCCGTGAACAGGCTCGTGAAGATGCCGAAATAGATCCCGAGCCTCGGGTTGGCGATGCGTTTGCGCGAGAGCGGCATGAGCACGGTCCATCAACAAGTGCAGGGTCGACGAGAGTGGGGGCGGCGCCGCCGGATCAGATGTTCTCGTGACCGCCGTGCCAGCGGTCGATGGCATCCTGCCGGTTGACGAACGAGGCGACCGTGATCACCGCGATCAGGATAAGTCCGTGCCCGGTCAGGAAATAGCCGAGCGGGAAGCCGAGGAATTTGTTGGAGTTGAGCTTCTCGGCATAGAGCGGCAGCACGACGACGACGAGCAGAAACGGTAGCAGGCTCGCCAGCATCTGCCACTTGGTGTGCCGCCAGTACGGCTTGCGGTCCCTGAGCTCAATCACGTCGATACCCCCGTGCTTGCGTAATCGCCTCGTAGGCAATAAACCGCCTCTTAGGCAATAAACTGCCACTTATGCCGAAAAGTGTGCAAAGCTATAGCGCTGGCGGCATGTCCATCGGTCGCGCAGGGGTCATCTGCCGCCACAGGTTTGCGGTTCGGGTCAAGCAAAAAGGTAAGGATGTCCTTGCATTGCACTTGATCAACTTGCTTAATCCCCGAACCGCGCGATTTCGTGGCGCTGGGCTCGTTCCGGAGCCTCGTCCGTGTGCAGCCAGCTGTACTTGCCCGGGGAGGGAGGAGTAATGGCTTCTACCCGGATACTGATCGTCGACGATCACCCTTTGTTCCGTAAAGCGCTCAATCAGGCGCTTGCGTCGGCCCTGA
>JAEZHL010000086.1 GCA_023416575.1 Pseudomonadota bacterium | reverse complement strand
GATCACGAGGGTGCGCGGCATGCCCGTGTTCACCAGTGGGATGGCAAGGAGTGGAAGGTCATCTCCGACTGGTACGAGGGCGACGATTCGATCCTCGCACCGCTGGTCAAGGAGCATGCGGCGGCCTACGCCAAGGAAAAGAACATCACGCCGCGCGACTGCTCGAAAGAGAGCTGAGGACAGCGCGTCATGACGAGGGAGCGGTGAATCGCCTCGCCACTCCCTGATTTGCTCCAATCAGGAATTGCCCCCGTGAACTCGGCCACCTTGCCAAGCCCAATACTCTTGCTCAATAACGTCGAGGTCATCTACGACCACTTCATCCTGGTGCTGAAAGGCGTATCGCTCAACGTTCCCGATAAGGGAATCGTCGCGCTGCTCGGTGCCAACGGCGCGGGAAAATCGACAACCCTGAAGGCGATCTCCAACCTCATCCGCTCCGAGCGGGGCGAGGTCACGAAGGGCACCATCGAGTTCAAGGGCGAGCGCGTCGATGGACTGACACCGAATGATCTCGTTCGCCGGGGCTGCATCCAGGTGATGGAAGGCCGCCACTGCTTCGGCCATCTTACCGTCGAGGAGAACCTCCTGACTGGGGCGTTCACGCGCCGGGACGGCCATGCCGCGATTCTGGGCGATCTCGAGAAGGTCTACGCCTATTTCCCGCGCCTCAAGGAGCGCCGCGCCAGCTTGGCTGGCTACACGTCGGGCTGCGAGCAGCAGATGACCGCTATCGGGAGAGCGCGGATGTCGCGGCCGATGATGATACTGCTGGACGAGCCTTCGATGGGACTCGCGCCCCAGATCGTGGAAGAGATCTTCGGAATCGTCCACAATCTGAATCAAAGGGAAGGCGTCAGCTTCCTGCTCGCCGAGCAGAACACGAACCTTGCGCTCCGATATGCGACATACGGCTACATCCTGGAGAATGGCCGCGTCGTGCTGGACGGTGCTGCGCAGGACTTGCGGGAAAACGAGGACGTGAAGGAGTTCTACCTCGGCATCGGCGGTGGCGATCGCATGAGTTTCCGTGAGGGAAAGTCCTACAAGCGACGCAAACGCTGGCTCGGATGATCGCCTGGACGATTGCGCGCACCGGCACAACATGATTTCGACGCGTCGCCCGCGTACGACCCGGGCCGCCACTGCACCATTCGAGGGAGACCATGACGTCTGCGCACTTCGATCAGCTCGAAACCCGCGACCCTGAGCAGCGCGAGATCGCCCAGTTCAATCTGCTGCCCCAACACATCCAGCGGGTTAAGGAGCTTTCGCCCGGTTGGGCGCGCCATCTGGCGGAGGTCGACCCTGCAGTCGTCACGGACCGCGCGGCACTCGCTAAGCTGCCGTTGGTGCGCAAATCTGAGCTGAGCCAACTGCAGGCCGCTCAGCTTCCGTTCGGCGGATTTGCGACTGCGCCGGCCGCTCACATGGCACGCATCTTCATGTCGCCCGGACCGATCTTCGAGCCCGAGGGCCTTGCCGATGACTGGTGGCGCTCGGCGCGGGCGCTGTTCGCCGCGGGCTTCCGCAAGGGCGACATCGTCCACAACACGTTCTCCTACCACCTCACGCCCGGCGCCTGGATCCTGGACGCGGGGGCACGCGCGCTTGGCTGCGCCGTGATCCCGGCAGGGCCCGCGAACAGCGAGCAGCAGCTCGAAGCCATCGCCCGTGTCAGACCCACGGCCTACGTCGGCGTGCCCGATTACCTGAAGATCCTGCTCGACAAGGCGAAGGAGGCGGGTCGCGAAATCACATCGTTCCAGCGTGCCCTCGTCTCCGGCGGCGCGCTGTTTCCCTCGCTCAGGCAGGAATACAGGGAGCGCGGCATCGCCGTTTTCCAGACGTATGCGACCGCCGACCTCGGCATCATCGCCTACGAAAGCCAGGCGCTTCAGGGCATGATCGTGGATGAAGGCGTGATCGTCGAGATCGTCCAGCCCGGCACGGGCGATCCCGTTCCTGCCGGCGATGTGGGCGAGGTCGTCGTCACCTCGTTCAATCGCGATTATCCCATGATCCGCCTCGCAACGGGCGATCTCTCGGCCGTCATGGAGGGGACCAGCCCGTGCGGCCGCACCAACATGCGCATCAAAGGCTGGCTCGGCCGCGCTGATCAGACGACGAAGGTCAAGGGCATGCTGGTCCACCCCTCGCAGGTCGCCGCGGTGGCAAAGAAGCACCCGGAGCTCGGGCGCGTGCGGCTCATCATCGGTCGCGACAACGAGCAGGACACGATGACCCTCATGGCCGAGTCGACGAGCCTCGCCCCGGAGCTCGCGGCCAGCGTCGTGGAAACGCTGCAGCAGATCACCAAGCTCAGGGGGATCGTCGGACTTGCGCCGCCGGGCACCCTGCCGAACGACGGCAAGGTGATCGTGGACGAGCGCACCTACGGGTGAGCCCGCAGTCTGGGGGCCAAACCTTCGAGGTTGACCCCCATACAAAGGCTATTTCGAGAAGATCTTGGCGTGCTGGGCGCGCAGCTCTGCCTTCTGCACCTTGCCCATCGCATTGCGCGGCAGCTCGTCGGTCACGAACACCCGCTTCGGCAGCTTGAACTTCGCAAGCCGGCCCGAAAGCGCCGCCAGCACGTCAGCCTCATTCGGCGGCGTTGCGCCGGCCAGTGGCGTCAGGATTGCGATCACACCTTCGCCGAAGTCTGGATGGGGCACGCCGACCACCGCCGACTCGCCGACACCCGGAAGGCTGTTCAGCTCCTCCTCGATCTCCTTCGGATAGACGTTGAAGCCACCCGAGATGATGAGATCCTTCGCACGGCCGACGATCGTCACGCGGCCATCCTCAGCGACGGTCGCCAGGTCGCCGGTAATGAAGTAGCCGTCCGACCGGAACTCCTCCCGCGTCTTCTCGGGGTTGCGCCAGTAGCCCTTGAAAACGTTGGGTCCCTTGACCTCGAGCACCCCAACCTCACCCGCTGGCACGGCCTTGCCCTCAGCGGTCGCGGCCCGGACCGAAACGTCCGGCAGGGCGTAGCCCACCGTGCCGGCGATGCGCTCTCCGCCCTCGTAAGGATTGGAGGTGATCATGCCAGCCTCGGTCATGCCGTAGCGCTCGAGGATCTTGTGGCCGGTGCGCGCCTCGAACTCCTGGTGCGTTTCGGCGAGCAGCGGCGCCGAGCCCGAGATGACCAGCCGCATCCGCGCGCAATGATCTGGCCCGAAGGCGGGATTTGCCAGGAGGCGCGTGTAGAACGTCGGCACGCCCATCATCACGGTCGCCTCGGGCATGAGGCGCATGACCGCCTCGAGGTCGAACTTCGGCAGCCAGATCACGCGCGAGGCGTTGAGGAACGCGGTATTCAGCGCCACGAACAACCCGTGCGTGTGGAAGATCGGCAGCGCGTGCAGCAGCACGTCGCCGGGCCGGAAGCCCCAGTACGCGTGCAGCACCTCCGCGTTCGACGACAGATTGCGGTGCGTGATCATCGCCCCCTTGGAGCGCCCCGTCGTGCCCGAGGTGTACAGCAGCGCGGCAAGATCGTCCGACTCGCGCGGCACCGTCGTGTGCTCCGCGCTCTGCTGCCGAGCCAGATCGGAGAGCGAGCCCGAGCCGTCGGCTTCCATCGTCGCGACGGCAGGAACTTTGTGCTGGGCGGCGATCGGCTCGATGCTGGCGAGCTTATCGCCGGCGACGACGATCAGCGTCGGGCTGGCATCGCCGATGAAATATTCGAGCTCAGCCACCGTGTAGGCCGTGTTGAGCGGGTTGTAGACCGCACCCACCTTCAGGGTGGCCAGGTAAAGATGCACATTTGCAAGCGACTTCTCGACCTGCGCGAGCACGCGATCTCCCGGCTTCACGCCGAGCGCGACCAGCGCGTTCGCCATGCGCGCGATGTCATCAGCAAGGCCGGCGTAGCTGACATCAGCGCCACCGGGGATGGTGAAGGCTGTCGCCTGACCCGCGGCGCGGAACCGCTCCTCGAGAGCCGCGTAGAGATTTCCGTCGATTGCCATTGTTACGTGCCGTGTGTTGAGGGATGCGCCGGCTGCCCGGCGCCGGGGCAGGTGGATAAAACGTCTTTTGCCCGCAGGAGGCAAGACCCGCGGGTATGTCGCCGCAAGTCCCAGGGATGTGAGCCCGCGAATCGGGTCGCGTTCAGCTCCGCTTCTCGTCGGCCAACTCGGTCATCGGCACCGGGCAATCCGCAACCGTGCTGTCGGCGCGCGGATCGAGCTCGAAGATCGTTGGGGTGGTCTTTGGCACAGCCACGAAGCCCTCCTTGCGCTCCGCAGGCAGCTTCGGCCGCAGCCGCGCGCGCACCAGCATGACGACTGCGATCAGCAGGTGCGCCATGGCGGAGTGGAGGAACAGCCCGCCGTGCCCCGTCTGACTCATCACAAAGGATGCGAGAAGCGGGCCGATGACCGCGCCGATCGAGAACGTCAGCAGCAATCCGCTCGATACCTCGACGGCGCGCTTCTTATGCACCAGGTCGTTCGCATGCGCGACACAAAGCGTGTAGATGGGGAAAGCGCAGCAACCATAGAGCGCTGCCAGAGGAAAGATTGCCAGCGGGCTGCTCGTGCTGAGGATGAAGAGGCCGAGCCCCGCCGCTGCCGCCGTCGCGCCAACCGCGACCAGGAGCGGCCGCCGCCCAGCCCTATCGGACAGGTACCCAATGGGCCACTGGCTCGCCGCGCCGCCGAGCACGGCGACGGTCATGAACATGGCCACCTCCGTCAGCGAAAAGCCGGCGCTGCGGCCATACAGCGGCGCGAGTGTCCAGAAGCCGCTATTGGCCACGCCCGTGAAGAAGCAGCCGGCCACGGCCGCTGGCGAGACGCTGACCAGCCAGCCGAGACGCAACTTCGCGGTTCGCGGCGGCGTCGGTGCGGAAGTCTTGGTGAGCGCCACCGGAACGGCAGCCAGCGAGTAGAGTATGGCGACGAGCGAGAACAGCTCGAACCCTTTCGGGCTCGCGACACCCATCATCTGCATGCCCAGCGTGACGACCGTCAGGTTCACGACGGTATATGAGGCGAGCACACGCCCCCGCGTCTCCATGGTTGCAGAACCATTCAACCAGCTCTCGATGCCCATGAACAGGCCGGCAAAGCACAGACCATTGAGCGCGCGCAGTGCCGTCCAGGCAAACGGGTCGGTCCAGATCGCGTGTAGCAGCGGCGTGATGGTCGCGATGGCGGTGAACGCGACGAACGACCGGATGTGGCCGACGCGCGCGATCACCACCGGGGCGAGAAAACACCCGGCCATGAGCCCCGCGTAGTAGCCCGAACCCAATAATCCGATCTGGACGCGCGAAAACTCTTCGAAGTCGGCGCGTACCGGGACGAGCATGTTGAGAAGGCCGTTGCCCATCAACAATATCGCGGCTGCGATGAGAAGCGCGGTTACGGGTCTGAGGAGTCCGGCCATGTGACTCACGGAGATTGTGGCGGGGAAATCGGCGTCAGGTGCGTGGGCAAATCAATCCGGGCCTGCCATACGCGCCGCATCCGCCAGGATTTTGGCGTGATCGAAGGCCAGCGGCAATCTGCGCCAGTTTGCGACCCATTCAGTCTCGGCCGCATCGTCGCCCGCCTGGGCCTTGCTCGAGCGCACGCGGGTCATGAAGACTACCGAGGCCGTGTGACCACGCGGATCGCGCTTGGGATCGGAGTAGACCCCGACAAGTCTCAGCTTACCTGCCTTGACGCCGGTCTCCTCCATCAGCTCCCGCCGGCACGCGTCCTCCACTGTCTCGCCGACATCGACGAAACCGCCCGGAAGCGCGAGTTGACCCTGAAATGGCGGATTCTTCCGCCTGATGAACAGCACTTCGCCCTTCGGGTTGAAGGTCACACAATCCACCGCCAGCAGCGGCGTCTCGGGACGCGGCATCGTCCTGGTGTCCTCCCCACTCTGCTGGGTCAGCCCGGGCTTTGCGCCCCCGGAGCTCCCGCGCTTTTAATCGTCAGTCATGGTCTATCCGACCCAGGATGCCGTCAAGGTGTTGATGCGGGCTCAGACCATGAATGTGATCGCGACCCCGATAACCGCCAACCCAAGTCCGATCCATGTGAGCAGCTCGTTCCGGCGGCGCACGGCGGCGAGCCGCTTCATTATTTCTTCACATTCACGCAGCCGGTTGAAGGACAATACGATGGAAGGAAGGTCCACACATTCCAATTCGCCGTAGATCTTGTCCCTCTCGTCCCGGTTCGACCGGGAAATCACGATCTTATTTCGCAGTTCGTTCAGGTCGTGGACCAAATCTGGAAAGAGCGGAAAGGCGGGCAGAATTGCATCGTATCCCAGCTGGGACACCATGATCTCGAGATCCATGGCGATCTTGGAGCTTGCGGCGTCGATTGCATCATGCCGGGCGCGGCGGCAATTGAAGCACGCGTCCTGAAGGAGCGTTTCGATCTCGCGCCGCGAGCCGCCCGCCTGGATCAGATTAAGCGCGTCGACGATGCTGCGGCCAGCGTAGCGGAGTTCCTTGACTGACGGGATGATGATGTTTTTGCAGACTTGTTCCGCGAGCTTGACGTCCTGCTCGGCCTGATTCCACTCTTTTAGGATCAACTCGAGAAGCGAACCGAATGGGTCGAGATCAGCCATAGCACCTCACCGCCTTGCTACGGGTGCCTGAAAGCTTTTCTGCCAAGATGCGCGCTGCTGTATCCCTTCCGGACTTCATCTGAGCCGGAAAGCGTATAACCTCTGTCCTCAGAGCGATTGACGGCTTCGGTGATTCACCGCAGCCAATCGCACTCTAGCTGGCTGACTTCTTCAACTTGGACGACGCGTTGTCCCCCAGGGCTGAAAGTCCGGCCAATTCCCGGTCGTCGATATACGACCCGTTCTGTGCTGAGATATTGCCGCGCGCATATCTTCCGACCACCTGCCTCGTTGCGCGGTCTTTGGCCAACTCGTAGTCGGCGAGCGTGAGCCAGTCA
>JAEZHL010000083.1 GCA_023416575.1 Pseudomonadota bacterium | reverse complement strand
ATCCTGATCCCCGGATTGTACTTGCGCGGCCAGATCGGCCGCGACCGCGAGATCACGCTCAATGCCACCGTGGGCCTTTGCCTCAATCCCAACATCGCCGGCATCGTCCTGATCGGACTTGAGCCGGCGTCGACCGGCGAGCTTTCAAAGCGGATTGCGACATCCGGCAAGCCTGTCGAAGCCGTGGACATTCAGCCTTCCGGCGGCACGATCAACGCCGTCGCAGAGGGCACACGGCTGGCAGCCCGCATGGTGCGTCAGGCTTCGAGGATCAGACCGCGCGCGTTTCCAATCTCCAAATTGATAATCGGGGTCGAATGTGGCGGCTCAGACACGACGTCCGGTCTGTCATCCAATCCCGCGATCGGAGTTGTCGCTGATCGGATCGCGGCAGCCGGTGGCCAGGTGATCATCTCGGAAACCGCAGAATTCTTCGGCGCGGAGGAGCTGTTTGCACAGCGCGCCACAACACATGAGGTCAGGACGCAGTTTCTCGCACAGGTCGCTGCGCATGAGAAAGGCATCATCGCGCAGGGTGTCGACTTACGCGGCAACAATCCGTCTCAGGACAATATCCGCGGCGGCCTCACGACTATTGAGGAAAAGGCCCTCGGCTCGATGGCGAAAGCCGGCAAAAGCCCGCTGGTCGGGGTGCTGAGCTACGCAGAACGCCCCCAGTTGCCCGGATTGCATTTCATGGCGGCTCCGGCATCGGCCGTTGAGAACTTGACCGCACTCGCTGCTGCCGGCTGCCAGATGTGCGTGTTCTCGACTGGCGTCTGCAATCCTATTGGCCATCCCGTCAGCACGATCATCAAGGTTACCGGCAATCGGAACACAGCCGAAACATTCAACGACAACATCGATTTCGATGTCACGGGCATCCTCGAGCGCAACGAGCGAATCGAGGACGCCGGCGGTAGGCTATTCGATTACGTGTTGTCGGTTGCCTCTGGAGAGCTGACCTCGTCGGAGATCCTCGATGTGCGCGAAACGATCATCAGCCGATTCGGCACGTCGACGTGATCCTCACTTAGGGGACTGATTAGCCTGCCACGGAAATGACCGGCCGGCGTGCTTCGCCTGAACCGGACCTGAAAATGCCCGCTAAGCGAAAGCGGCTAGTTCTGAACGAGGCAACTCACCCTGCTTCGGTTACTCGTCGCCCGACTTCCCGGAAAGCTGCGAAGCGGCGAGCAGGACGGAGGTCACAACGATCATGATGGTCGAGATCGAGGCTATTGTCGGATCGATCTGATCACGGAGCGCGGTGAACATGTTGCGGGTGAGCGTCGAGTTCTCGCCGCCAGAGACGAACATGGCGACGATGACCTCGTCGAACGACGTCAGGAACGCGAGGATGGCGCTGGTGATCACGGCGAAGCGGATCTGAGGCAAGGTCACCAGGAGGAAGGCTTTGAGCCGGTTCGCACCGAGGCTTCGGGCGACGAGCTCCTGGTTCATGTCGAAGCTCTTGAGCGCCGAGGTCACGATCAGCATCACGATCGGGATGGCGAGCATGCTGTGGGCGAGCACGATGCCAATCAGCGTATTGACGAGGCTCAATCGCACGTACGCGTAAAAGACGGCGATGCCGACGAGGATCACCGGCACGATGATCGGCGTGACGAGGATGACGTAGATCAGCACGGTCCAGCGCGCCCGGGAGAGAAAGATCCCGTACGCCGCCATGGTTCCCAACGGCGTTGCCACGAGGCTGGTGAGCGCGCCGGCCTTGAAGGAGGTGGCGGTCGCCTGCATCCAGGAGCTCGATGCGAGGTAGACCTCATACCAGCGCAGCGACCACTGACGCGGTGGAAACTCGAGATACTGCGAGCCGGAGAACGACATCGGCACGACGATCAGCGTCGGGACGACCAGGAAGGTCAGGACGAGCGCGGCAAGAACGTAGAGCCACAGCCGCGACCGGTGCGGAATCTGAGTTTCCGATGCGGGTTCGTCGAGCCAGCTCATCAGCCGTGGCCTCCACCGAGGATCCTGTCCAGCCGCAGCAGGCGCGCCGCGAGAGCGATGAACAAGAGCGTCAATGTGAGCAGCACGACACCGAGCGCGCTGGCCGCACCCCAGTTGAAGAAGATCTCGATGTCATTGGCGATGCGGTTCGAGACCATGATCACCTTGCCGCCGCCGAGGACGGCGGGCGTGACGTAGAAGCCGAGACAAAGGATGAAGACGATGAGGGCGCCGGCCAGCAGCCCCGGCAGCGTCAGCGGCAGGAAGACCAGCCAGAACGCCCGCGTCGGGCTTGCGCCGAGGTTGGCAGCAGCCTTCAGGAGGTCCCGGTCGAGCGCGCGCATGCTGCCGTAGACCGGCAGGATCAGGAACGGCAGCATGATGTGCACCATCCCGATCAGCGTGCCGTTGAGATTATGGACGAGCGCGAGCGGCTCGTCCCACAGCCCGAGAGTGATGCCCCAGGTGTTGATCAGCCCCTGGCGCTGCAGCAGCACGAGCCACGCATAGGTGCGCACCAGCAGCGACGTCCAGAACGGCAGCAGCACGGCGATCATGCACAGATTGGCGATCCGCCGCGGCAACTGCGACAGCACATAGGCGAGCGGATACCCGAGCAGGACGCAAATCGCGGTCGTGAGCAGGCTGATTTGAAACGTGATGAGGAATGTGCGGCCGTAGGACGGCTGCTCGATCATCCGGCGGTAGTGCTCCAGGCTCAGGGTGCCGTCGTCGGCAAGAAATGACAACCAGAACAGCCAGCCGACCGGAATGATCATCGTGATCAGCACCAGCAGCAGCGCCGGCACGGTGAGCGCAAGCAAGGACCAGCGCTCGAAGACCTGGTCGCGACGGAGGCCCTCAGCGTGGGGCCGCCCTTGTCCGATCACCACGTCGCTGGAGCTCACGGTCACCGCTCAGCTCCTCGGCTGGTCGGGCAGCAGAACCGCATCCTCGGCGCCGAGGCCGAGGCGCACCGGATCACCCATCTGCGGCGCGCGCGCCATCGAGCGGCTGCTCGCGATGCCCCGCACGGTCAGTTGGGCGCCGTTATGGAGCACCACCTGCAGCAGAAAGGTGTCGCCCTGGTAGACCACGTTCGTGACGCGGCCCTCGAAGACGTTGTCGGCGGTCTCAGACTGGCCATCGAGGATATGCAGCCGCTCTGGCCGCACCATCAGCAGCAAGTGACCGGAGCCAGCCGGGGCATCCTGCACCTTCAGCGGCTGACCGGCGAAACGGCAGATGCCATCGACGCACGCGACCTCGAGAAAGGTCGACTCGCCGATGAATTCCGCCACGAACCTGCTGGTCGGCCGATCGTAGATCCGGCGCGGCGTATCGAGTTGTACCACCTTCCCCTGGTTGATGACGGCGATCCGATCCGACATCGTCAGCGCCTCGCGCTGGTCGTGCGTGACGTAGATCGTCGTCGTACCGAGCTTCTCGTGAAGCTGGCGCAGCTCGATCTGCATGGTCTCGCGCAGCTGCTTGTCGAGGGCGGACAGCGGCTCGTCCATGAGAACGATGCGCGGCTCGAAGACGATGGCGCGGGCGAGAGCGACGCGCTGGCGCTGGCCGCCCGAAAGCTGGTCGATGCGACGCGCGCCGTAGCCGCCGAGCTGGACCATGTCGAGGGCGGCGTCGACGCGATCGGCAATTTCCCGGCTCGGGACGCCCCGCAGCTTCAGCGGAAACGCGATGTTGGCACGCACGTCCATATGTGGAAAGAGCGCGTAGCTCTGGAAAACCATCCCGACGTCGCGCTTATGCGGAGCCAGGCGGACAACATCACGCTCGCCGAAACGCACGCTGCCGTAATCCGGTCGCGTGAAGCCTGCCAGCACCATCAGAAGCGTCGTCTTGCCAGAGCCGGATGGCCCGAGAAGCGTCAGGAACTCCCCGCTCTCGATATCGAGATCGACGTGATCGAGCGCGTGCACCCCGCCGTAGGTTTTCGTCAGCTTCCGTATCGTGATTGGGAGCGAGGCGCCGCGAGGCATGCGATTCCGTTCTAGCCCTGAGTTGAACGACAGGCGGGCGGTACGGGACGCGTACCGCCCGATATCCGATTGAGGCAGCAGGCTGCTATTCCGTCAACATATTCTGATACGCAGCGGAGGCGTCCGCCTCGTGCTTGATGTACCAGTCGAGATTGACCGGCAGCTGCTTGGCAACGTTGTCGGGATGGGACGGCAGCTGCTTGGCGTACGCGGCGTCGATCGTGCCGAGATCGTATGCTTTCTTGTTGGTCGGGCCGTAGGTGATGTACTTGGTGAACTCGGCTTGGTACTGCGGCTTGCTGATCTCGGCGAGGAACTTCATCGCCAGATCCTTGTTCGGCGCACCCTTCGCCACCGCGTAGCAGTCATAGTCCAGCAAGGCCTGATTGAAGGTGTAGGAGACCTTGGCCCCGTCCTTGGCGGCGACGTCGAACCGGCCGTTCCAGCCGGTGATCATGTCCACCTCGCCGTCCTTCATCAGCTGCGCGTGCTGCGCGCCGGACGCCCACCAGACCGCGATGTGCGGCTTCAGCTCCTTGATCTTGTTGATGGCGCGATCGATGCCGCCGGGAGCCGACAGTACCTCGTAGACCTTATCCGGCGGAACGCCGTCGGCCATGAGCGCCGGCTCCAGCGCGCCGGCTACGGACTTGCGGTAGGACCGCTTGCCCGGGAATTTCTTCACGTCCCAGAAGTCGGCCCAGCTCTTCGGGCCGTTGTCGCCATAGGTTTTCGTGTTCCAGGCGAGCACGGTGGAGAAGACGTCTCCGCCGACGCAATACTCCTGCGCCAGACCGGGATAGAAGTCGGACGTATCGATCACCTTGTAGTCGAGCTTTTCGAGAATACCCTCGGCGCCCGCACGCGCCGCGCTTCCCGAGCCGCTGGCGACGATATCCCAGGTCACGGCTCCGGCTTTCACCTTCAGGCGGAGATCGGCGATGCCGGTGTAGGTCTCCTCCTTGATCTTTATGCCGAGGGCCTTCGCGGCGGGCTGAAACAGGGCCTTGCTCTGCGCCTCCTGATAGGAGCCGCCGAAGGACACGACGGTGAGCTCCTGGCTGAGTGCCGCCGTGGACAGTCCCGCTGTCGAGATCGTAGCAACAGCGGCAATCATGAGTGACTTACGTATATCGGTCATCGTACCACTCCCTGTTGATCCGTTGGAAACGGCTCTTATTCTTCGTGTTGTCCGCCTTCGGCGGAGAGTCTGGCGCCAATAATGGTCCGAGGGAAAGGGCCACTCTGGCATCGGTCTCGATACCATTTCCGGCAGTCCGGCGCGGGCTATTCGACCTCGCTGATCTGGTACGCCGACCGCTCCAACCACTCCGGCGCAATTTCAACGCCCCAGCCGGGCTCGCTGGGAATCCTGACCTTTCCATCCGTCACCTGATAGGGCGAGCTCCGGAACAGACCCTCCTGCCAGGGATAATAATCCGGGCCCTCGATCGACAGCTCGAGGTATTTGCCAGCGTTCGGAATGGCGCCCAACAGATGCATGGTGAACAACGTCACCAGCGAGAGATTGGCACTGTGCGGAGTGCACGGCAGTTCGGCCTTGGCGCCCAACGCGGCAACGCGCAGCGTCCGGCTGATGCCGCCGAGATAGCAAACATCGGGCTGAATGATATCGACGGCCCGCATATCGATCATGTGCCGCCAGGTCGGGATCCAGCAATCCTGCTCGCC
>JAEZHL010000050.1 GCA_023416575.1 Pseudomonadota bacterium | reverse complement strand
ATGGACGAGCTCGCCATGATCCTGCTGACGCTGCCGGTGTTCTTTCCCGTCGTCTCCGCGCTCGATTTCGGATTGCCGGCGGACGAGGTCGCGATCTGGTTCGGCATCCTGGTGCTGTTCGTGGTGGGTGTCGGTCTCGTCGCGCCGCCGATCGGGCTCAACGTTTTCGTCGTCAGCGCCATGGCGAAGGACATCCCGATCACGTCCATCTATCGGCGCGTTCTGCCGTTCATCGCCGCCGATGTCGTGCGCCTCCTTCTGGTGATGATGTTCCCCGCGCTGGCTCTGCTGATCGTCAGGCTGTTGAACTGAAGCCGGCTCACTGACGCCGACCCGCAGTTTCTAAATTGCCCTTTCGACCTGAGGCTTTGGTGGGGCTTGCGGCGCGGACATCGCTACCGCGCGTCGTTCTGGCTGGGCCGGTGCCGCTCCTCGAGACTTCCCTGATCCTCGATTTCCTCGGCGAAAATAGCTGTGATCAGCCCGCCGAGCACGCTGACAATGGCCATCAAAACGATCACGGCCGAGAGGCCCATGCTCCCCCTGAGTATCGGGACGAGGAACACCCCGAGCGCGGCGCCCGACTTCACAGCTAGGGACTTGATCAGGGCGCAAAGGCCCTCAATGCGGAGAGGTGGCCGCTGGCCGAGGCGTGGCCCACGGCAGCACCCAAGGTTCATCGGTCGGCATGAGGGTCGCCGCTGCCAGCTCCCGCACCGCCCTCATGTATTCAGCACGAAGGCTCATAAAGGCGAGGCGGCACTCATCCCGGTTCGGCCTCATTGGTAGACCAGCCGCAGCGAGCCTGTCGTAGGTTGCGTTATAGGCTTCGGCCAGATCGTCGCCGTCGCCCTTTACCGCCTCGACAGCGACGACGCCGGTTTCGTCGCTCAGCTCCCGCGCAACGAGATTCAGCGCCTCCACACCCGTATCATGGCACGTTCGGGCCAGCTGGACTCCTTTGACGTCGAGAGAGGACAGGGCAAAGGAAGCGGCGTCGAGCATGCACGTGGCGGCTCCGACCCACGTCCTTCTGGTTCGGACGGCCGGCACAAAGGCAAGTGAAGGCGTCAGCAGATGTGTTTCCTGGAGTGCCCGGAACCAGCTTTCAGCGCGCTCAAAGATCGGCCCCGGATCCTGCAACTGGTCCGTCTTCTGGCACCAATTAATCAGGCTGAAGGCGGTGGGCCGCTCGCCGACACGGGCGAATATCCAGCCGACGAGATCCTCGCGATTCTGCACCGCCGCCCGATATCCTGGAAGGAAAGTGAACATGAAAACGATGATACCGAGCCCGAAGGCGCCTTCCAGGATGGCGAACAGTTGCCCTGCCGCGCTTGCTGGCGTGGAGAAACCGAGCGTGCTCAATGCAGATCCGCTGATGATGAAATTCTTGAGCCACGATCGGTCGATTTCTACCGCCCACAGCAAAAGCATGAATGAGACCTGGACCCATATAAAGTATACGGCGATAAGGAAAAGGATGTGTACCGGAAATGCCCAGACCATCGTTTTCTGGACATCCTCGTAGTTGTGTTGCCGTCGGGCGAGGTACAGGACGGGTGCACGAGCGATCCTGCCGGTTTGCGTCGCGATCCAATCCCTCTGGCGGATATGGAGAACGGCCACGCGCAGAATCGACCGGTAGAACATCAGGATCCCGAGAGCACCGATCACAAACACGAGGACTCTTATTAGCGTGTCCAATGGATCCAACTTCCCGTCTGCAGCAACGATCATCGCTCCGTGAAAGCGACACGCGCTATTTGCCCGTCATCACTCCATCCCTCAGGCGTTCGTGCGGATGCGGCTTGAGGTCTGCCTTGGGCAGTAAGAACAGCCAAGTGGCGAAAACAAACGGCGCGGTGAATGTCGGTATGCCGGCCGGCAAAAGGGCGGTGTCGAGTGCGCCCTGGACGATCACAGTGAAAATCGTGCCAAGGAGCGCGTACAGCGCAACGCGCCAGGATGGGGAGTAGAAGACGCAGCCCAATCCGACCGCGGTCAAGACGGCACTGAAGGCATAGAGTCCGGCATCTATGCTATGGGGCGGAGCACCGAACACGAGCGCGAACAACAGCGCGACAGCTGATCCGGCAAGGGCGAACACGCCCGCCCAGATCGAGTTTGCCAACAATCCAATGACAATCAGGATTCCCGAGATGGCATTGTTGATCAAGAAAACCTGAGCCGGCCCCTTCAACCAAGCATCCAAGAGGAACCCAGAGGTGAGGGCCGCGGCTGGGGCCGCCTCTGCACCGGCGGCGTGCGGCAGCGCCGGGGGACCCATCGAACTGATTGGAAGATGGCCAAATGCGTAGGCCGCGAGAACCAGGAACCATGTCGTCAGGACGAAGGGGAAGGTGAGCGCTGGCACACCCCACGTCTTCATGACATTGCTGACCGCGAGCATGACAACGGTCGAAACTGCTGCACCTATGACCAGCAACAGCCACATGGTCGGTGTGGCTGCCAGAAATGTCGGTACGGCTGCACCCACCAATATACCGTTGAAGCCAAACAATCCCTGACGAAGGGACTCGTTGTCAGAATCCAGCAGGATCGCAGTAGCTGTGGCGATGGCAAGGGCGACGACGGCACCGATAATGACCGGAATCGTGTTTGCAACTACCGAGCCCCACGCAATCCCGAGAATGAAGAACAGGCCCGTCAGCGGATTATTCTGAAAAATGACTTGGCCTGCTCCGCGTAAGCATTCATCCACGAAGCGCACTAAGGGGTTGGCTTGTGCCAGCCTGTTCCAGCTTTCGTCGATGAATGCCATGGCCTGCCTCCTATCCCCACAGGAAATCCTGGGGGACCCTTCGACCGACGACTTCCTGGCGCACCTGCGACCAGAACTCGCGAACCTTCGCGCGCACCGGCTGCGACTCGTGCCCGAGCACTTTGTAGATCAGCCCGGAGTCGTTCGGCAGACGGCTTGCTCCGGCGGCAAGGTCAGTCGTAAATAAACTTTCTGTTTTCTCAAATATGGACTGAGCATGCTTCTTGGGCGTCAGCAGCATCACGTTTGCAAAGACGTCGAACCCACCCATGACGCCAGCCTGACGGACATTCGAGCGCCGCGGGTCGATGATGAACTTCTCGGCGAACAAGCCGCTGCCATCCGGCCGTTCCGCCCGTACCGCGGACGAAAACAGGTCGTACTCGAAAACCTCTCCTGCACCGTAATACTTGCGACCCGGCATCAGAATTTCCGAATAGAGCAACGTCGCGTTCGGATGTACGGAAATGCGGGTCTGGGTGATGAAGCGGGAGTGCCGATGGGGAATGACGGGATGCGGGAGATATTCGAGGTATGAGTCTTCTTGGAGCACGATTTCCTGCGTTTGCCCTGCGTAGTTGGCGTCCATCTCATGAATTTTTGTCGCCGCTTGCGTGGTGACATGCGCTTGGGCGCCGGGCGCGAGGTCGATGTGGATCGCGTATCGATCCCCCTGCAGGATGCCGCCGGAGTTCGTGATGATGTAGACGCAGGGAAGCTCCGGCATTTCCTGATCCCAGTACAGCGCCTGCTGTACGAGGAGAGGTGCGCGCCGCCGGAGCGTGATCAGGGCGGTCCTGTCGCGGCGGCGTTCGAAGCCGAGCTGCAAGGAGGCATCCTTGCCCAGGGACCCGCTCGGAAGCTGCCCTGGCTCGTCCTGATAGCTTGCGAGTTCACGCGCGGGCCGCGGCTGCATCAATCTCGCCTCTGCTGTCGGAGAAATCGAACAAGACGTTCTCGCGGATGAGGCCAATCAGTTCCGGAATTCCTTCACCGGTCATGCAATTGGTGAACAGATACGGCTTCTCTCTGCGCATCATCCGGGAATCGCGATCCATGACGCCGAGATCAGCCCGGACATAGGGGGCAAGGTCGATCTTGTTGATGACGAGTATATCGGACTGCGTGATGCCAGGCCCATTCTTGCGCGGGATCTTGTCGCCGGCGGCCACGTCGATCACGTAGATAAAGAAGTCGACCAGGGCCGGACTGAAAGTCAGCGTCAGGTTGTCCCCGCCGCTCTCGATCAGAACGATATCGGTATCAGGGAAACGCGCCTCCATCTCCTCCACGGCGGCGAGGTTCATGCTCGGATCCTCGCGGACTGCCGTGTGCGGGCACGCCCCGGTTTCGACGCCGAGAATGCGCTCCTCGATCAGAACGCCCTTGAGCGTATGCTGAACGTGTTTGGCGTCCTCAGTCGTTACGACGTCATTCGTAATGACGAGGACTTTGACGCCGGATCGGACGAGATGCGGTGTGATGGCTTCGATGATCGCCGTTTTTCCCGAACCGACCGGGCCGCCAACTCCAATTCGCGTGATTTTCTTCATTCACTGGACCTCAGTTCATGAACATGCGGACGTGGGCCTTCACATGGGACGCGGCGAGGATATCCATCATCGGTGTAAAGCTCGCCATATCATCGAGCGTAGCTTCTGCGGCGCTCGCATACTCGGCTTCCGCTGTCGCGCTGACCTCGAGCAGAATCGATTGCGTCTCGAGAAACGAAATGCGCATCAGCCGGAGGGCGGCGCCTAGCATCATGGTGGCGACGCCGTAGTGCAGCACCGCGAATGCATCCCGCGCCGGCATCCCGAGGCTTGCGAATACGAGCGCGAGCGCCACAGGATACGTGCCGGGGCTTGTGCCGCGGGTAATGTGCGCGAGCCATTCGCGGGTCATCGCCGATTCGGCGATATGGGCGGCAAGCTCCCCGAGCTTGCGTCCCATGCGCACCGTCATGGTGCGCATTTCCTCATTGAGCTTGCGCTGAAAGATGACCTTATCGGCGGTGATAATGCCTTGCATATCACCGGCCTGGGCTGCGCGATGGGCAATGAGCAGGGCGACGCCATCAACCGCCGATGACTGGTGCGCAGCCGTGGTCACGAATTGCCGCAGCGTTTCGCGATCGTGCACGACTCCATGCTGGATGGCGGACTCGAGCCCGTTGGAGAACGAAAACACGCCGACGGGCAGGGCAGAGTCGCCAAATTGCAGAGTGCGCAGCAGATCCGTTATCGCCTGCATGCCGGGCCGATCAGTGTTCGTGTGCGTGTTCTTGGAAGTGGGAGTGCGGTGTCGCGTCAGCACCCCCGAACAGCCGCCGGGCCTCGTGGGGCGCGAGATAAGGAATGACTTCCGCTCCCGGGATGAATTCGTAGCGAACACCCGGAATTGCGTGCGTGCGCATCACTGAAGACATAACGGCACGGTCCACGGTCAGGGGCACGAAGAGCTTCTGTCCCTTCATGATGGCTGGCCAATGCTGGTTGCCGAGCGCATGTCCAAGCTCAAAACAGGAGCGCATGAGGCTCTCGCGGTTCTGCGATGTAAGCTCGGAGAGGTCGATGACCATCACTTCCTTGAGCTCGATGCGCGTGACAATCGCGGTGCGCGTATCCTCATTCCAGGCCAGGACATCGCCGTCGTGCAAATGGGTGTTGCGATCGAGCGCTACGGCAATCTCCTGATTGCCACCAGTCCGCCGACGGAAGCGGTTCTTCTGTGCGTCCCACTGATCGAGAACGAGCCAGTCGATGCGCGCGCCCCCCAGACGATCAGACCAGGCCGAGTCGTGCAAATTACCGAGGATGGATTCAACGAGGATCATTGCGACATCTCTCCAACGGATCGGTCAGCTGAAAAAATAAATCTGATTGAGCGCGATCTCTTTCGGCGGTTGGACCGTCGCATGTACGCCATCGACCTTGACGGCGAAGGTCTGTGGGTTGACGTCGATGTTTGGTGTGAAACTGTTCCGGACCATATGGGATTTGCCCAGGACCCGCGTGTTCTTCACCGGCATGACCATCCGATTGAGCCCATACCGCTCCCCAACACATTCCTCATAAGCGATAGGGGAGACGAAACTAATGCAGGTCTTCGGTAGGGCAGCGCCGAAGGCCCCGTACATCGGCCTGTAGTACATGGGTTGGGGCGTTGGTAGCGACGCATTCGGATCGCCCATATTCGCCCAGGCGATCATGCCGCCCTTGAGCACCATCTTAGGTTTCGCACCGAAGAAGGGAGGTTCCCATAACACGAGATCGGCAACTTTCCCCGGCTCTATTGAGCCGATGGCATGGGCAACCCCGTTGGTGATCGCAGGATTTATGGTGACTTTCGCCAGAAAGCGGAGAACGCGGAAATTGTCGTTATCTTTGGCGTCGTCCGTCAGCTTTCCGCGTGCCTTTTTCATGAGGTCGGCGGTCTGAAACGCGCGCAGAAATGTCTCTCCGATGCGGCCCATGGCCTGGGAATCGCTGCCGATCATAGAGATCGCCCCCATGTCGTGCAGAACACTCTCGGCGACGATGGTCTCTCCGCGCACGCGGCTTTCCGCAAACGAAACGTCGGAGGGAATTTTTGGATTGAGGTTGTGGCAGACCATAATCATGTCAAAGAGCTCGGCGACCGAATTCACCCCGCAAGGCAATGTCGGATTTGTCGAGCTCGGCAGGACGTTGGGCTGACCGACAACTTTGAGGAGGTCGGGCGCGTGGCCACCGCCGGCGCCCTCGCTGTGGTAAGTGTGAATCGTTCGGCCATTGATCGCAGCAATTGTGTCTTCCACGTAGCCCGACTCATTGAGTGTGTCGGTGTGGATCGCAACTGGCACGTCGTATTCGTCGGCAATCGACAGACACGAGCGGATCGCGCTCGGCGTCGATCCGTAGTCCTCGTGGACTTTGAAGGCGGCGGCGCCAGCGCGAAGTTGCTCGATGAGTGGCCCGGGGCTCGAGGCGTTACCTTTTCCGCTAATACCGTAGTTTATAGGTAACCCCTCGATAGCCCGCAGCATCATCTCGATGTTCCACGGTCCATTGGTCGTGGTGACACCGTTCGAGCCGTCCGCGGGACCAATGCCACCGCCCCACAACGTCGTGATGCCGTTGCTCAACGCCGCATAGGCCTGCTGGGGAGAGATGTAGTGGACATGGGTATCCATGCCAGAAGGAGTCAGGATCAGATGCTCGCCGGATATCGCGTCGGTCGACGTGCCCGTGACGAGGCTGGGTGTCACGCCATCCATCGTGTTGGGATTGCCCGCCTTGCCGACCCCGGCGATCTTGCCGTTTCGGATTCCCACGTCGGCTTTGACGACTCCCAGGTAGGGATCAAGAACCGTTACGTTGGTGATCACGAGGTCGAGGCAGCCTGCCTCCTGCGTGAGTGTGTTGTCGGACCCCATGCCATCGCGCAGTGTCTTGCCGCCGCCGTACTGGAGCTCGTCGCCGTAGACGCCGCGTAAATCCTTTTCGATTTCGACATAGAGGTCGGTGTTTCCAAGGCGCACCTTGTCGCCGACGGTCACGCCATAGAGGTCGGCGTATTGACTGCGAGGGATCTGCGTCATCCGTCCGTCTCCTTCGATCGGTAGAGCGTCGGCTATCTCATGGGGTCATTTGCTCATCTTGAAGCCGCGCTCGGTAGCTTCGCGGACCGCCTCATCGAGATTTGGCCGATAATCCGGCCGCGGGCCGTCACCTGTCCATCCGTCAACGAGATTGTTGAAGCCGTAGACGAATTGTTTTCCCCCATACGGGACCAACGTGACGTCCTTTTCGTCACCAGGCTCGAAGCGAACGGCGGTATTTGCCGGAATGTCGAGGCGCATGCCGAATGACGCAGCGCGATCAAAAGACAGATATCGATTGGTCTCAAAAAAATGGATGTGCGACCCAATCTGGATCGGCCGGTCGCCGGTATTGCGGACCTTCAGTGTGACGCGCGGGCGCCCCGCGTTGATCTCTATTGGAGCGCTGTCGAGCACGTAGCCACCAATCGGGCGAAAGTGTTTGTGCTGGGTATCCGCGTGGGTTGGCTGGGCCATAGGTCACCGCATGGTTCGACTTGAGAGGCAAGTGATTTATTGGATGGGCTTGTGGAGCGTGACGAGACGGCTGCCGTCCGTGAATACCGCCTCGATCTGGATCATCGGCACCATATCGGGCACACCGTCCATGACATCG
>JAEZHL010000040.1 GCA_023416575.1 Pseudomonadota bacterium | reverse complement strand
TGCCATCGGCACGCGCGCGAGGTCTCATCAAAGTGATAGCTGAGATGCAGACTGTTCGGCACGCGGCCGATCAGGTCCGCGAGCCCCAGGTCGCCGGGCGCGTCATAGGCAGGGTTACCCCCGAGGATCAGCAGGGTGTCGACCGCGCCCCGGCCGATGGCCTCCGCGAGCCCCAGCAGCGATGACGATTGATCCGTGCTGGCCGGAATGACCGGCTCGATATAGCGCACGGTCCGACCCACTGCGCCCAGCTCGGCGTTGATGGCATGAGCGATCGCCTGAACATCAGCAGATTGCTCACGCCCCGCAACGACGAGCCCCCCCTGTCCGGCGCGCCTCAGATCGGCAGCAATCACGGCTGCGAGGCTCTCCGGACCATCCGGCAACGGCGTAGCGTCTCGCACCAAATCAAGGATTTTCCGGGCCAGCGCCTCTATGTCCCGCGGCGGCAGCGCGAGGCGATGGTCAGCGCGCGCGCCGGTCAGCGTGGGCGAAGTCTCTGCCGAATAAAGGCGCGGCAGCGGCCGGTCCCCCGCGCGACGGCGCTGCGCATAATCGGCGGCATAGCGAATGTGTCCCGCTCCGGCCCCGAGCAAGTCGCCGCCCAGCGTGAGGATCACGTCCGCCTGCGTCACGTCGAACACCGGGTCCAAAGCTCGCCCGAATACGCGCGCCGCCGCGGCGTGAGCCGCTTCGTCCATGAGCGGCGCATAGGCATGCCAGCGCGCCTCCGGAAACAACTTCCGAGTGCGCATGATCAGACGATCGCGGGTCGGCGACGCGCACGGCTCCAGCAGGATATAAAGCCCGCGCCCCGCATTGGCCCGGAATTGCTGGCTCAGCTGCGTGAGGTAAAGGTCGACGTCATTCCAACTCCGCCGCATGCCGCCGGCCATTGGCTCTGTCGACCGATCTGGGTCGTAGAGCGACAGGACCTCGGCCTGCATGAAAACATCGGTGCTTCCGAGACTCGCCGGATGGAGCGGATTGCCTTCGATCTTCACCGGCCGGCCGTCATGGCTTCTGACCAGCACGCCGCGCCCGAGGCCGTCGAGCTCCAGCGAGGTAGCGAATATCAGCGGCACGCCGGGCGTATGCTGGGATGCCAGCCGTGGCTGCGCAAGCAGCGGCGCCCCCCACGGCTGCCGGTTGACGGCGCAGCCAGCGAAACCACCCAACGCCAGCGAAGCCGTCATGAAGTTCAGCAGCGCCCGCCGGTCGATCGTCTCGGGCGTTGCTGGTTCAGGGAACTCGGCCCCAGCGGAGCGGCGCACCTCCTCGCTCCCGGCAAGCTCGTCGAGACTCCGCCAGAGCCGGATCTCACCTGGTCCCGAGCCGGCCACATCAAACGGTCTGCCGTCGTCCTCTCCCCCAGTCATCGGTGGCACACCGAGCAGTTGGTGAGAGGCGCCGCGAACACCTCGCTGACTTTCAGGGAATGGCGGCCGCCCTCCACCTCAGGTCCTTCCGGCTTCGTTCGCACCGTTTTCTGAGCAGGATTGCGATGACAATCGAGGCACCATGCCATCGACATCGTGTGGACCTTCTCCGTCTCGCGCATCTGATCGACGCGCCCGTGGCAGGTCTCGCACCCAACACCGCTCCTGACGTGAACGCCGTGGTGGAAATAGATGAAGTTCGGCAGCCGGCTGACCGAGGTCCAAGCGATCGGCGTCCCGAGCGCGGCACTGGTCCGCAGCGGCTCCATCACCGTCGCCCCCTGCAGGATCTGCGAATGACAAGTGAGGCACGCGTGCGCCGTCGGCATTCCGGCGTGAGCGGCGCGCTCCGCCGTGCTGTGGCAGAACGCGCAGGCGATTCCGACGCCAGCGACGTGGAGATCGTGCCGGAACGGAATGGGCTGCGTCGCCGCCGTCGCGCCGACACGCCAGAACGCGTCGGACCGCAAATGGATGTAGCCGGCCCCGAGTGCGATGATGACCACGACGACGAAAGCGATGACCCACAGCCGGAAGGCGGTATCGGCTTCAGGTCGGAAAAGCTGCACCATCGAACCAGACCGCCTCGTCCTGCACGCGTGCGCCGGCGGGGCGGGAGATCCGCGCCGCACATCGCCATCTCGCATTCCTTCAGGGGTGTAACGAGCAGAGGCTTGCCTCGTTCCGACAGCAGAGGAATGCGTCACTTGGCAGACCGATCTCGGTCACCCGGGGCTCCAGGCCCATTCAAATCTGGGCGAGCCGTTGCACGCTCCGGCGCTGCAACCCATTTCGCAGTAGCAGGACAATTCTCACCATCACGGGCTCATGACAGAAGGGTGCATCCGAAGCAGGACCATGAGCGGTTGGCGCAAACCGGCCGCTCTTGGCGCCGCATGTGCTGGCGCTGCACTGCCGCTCACCTCGTCCGCCCTGGCCCACGGACTCGCGGCGCCACCTGCTGATCTCTGGACGGCTTGGACCGCCGATCCTTATGTCCTGTTGCCACTCTTTCTTGCCCATTGGCTCTACGGACGCGGGGTTTTCCGGCTGTGGCGGCGGGCGGGCCGTATCCCGGTGGCGCTCTCGAAACGTCACGTCGCCGCGTTCGTCGCTGGCGAGATCGTTCTCCTGGTGGCGCTGGTGTCGCCGCTGGAGGCGCTGACGGGGCTGCTACTGTCGGCGCACATGACCCAACACCTTCTGCTACTGACGCTGGCGCCGCTACTGCTGCTCGCGGGCCGCCCGCATATCGCGTTCGCCTGGGCGCTGCCGCGGTCATGGGTCGATGCGATGGTGCTCGGCGATGCTTGGCATCTGCCGCGCCGGTTAGTTAACGCCGCCAGCCGCCCTTTCCCCGCGACCATGCTTCATGGCGCGGCGCTCTGGATCTGGCATGCGCCGGCAGCCTTCGATGCGGCGTTGCGCAGCCCGGCGCTGCATTGGCTCGAGCACGCCATGTTCCTCGGTACGGCCCTCTTTTTCTGGCACAGCATCATTCACACGGCGCGCTCCACCGCCACGACTGCGGCCGCGACACTCGCCGTGGTGATCACCCTCATTCACAGCGGATTTCTCGGTGCGCTGCTGACGTTCGCGCCGCGGCCCATCTACGAGTCGTATGCCTTCACGCTGCCGGCCTTTGGCATCGCCGCTCTCGAGGATCAGCAGCTCGCGGGCCTGCTGATGTGGGTCCCCACAGCGCTG
>JAEZHL010000036.1 GCA_023416575.1 Pseudomonadota bacterium | reverse complement strand
CGGTCCGCCTTATGCTCCTGTCACTGATCGTCATCGGCATCGCCGGATTGAAGCTCGTCGAGAGTTGAATCCGTCCGGGTCTGCAACGTGGAGGGGGACGGTTACAGCTCCCGTAGTTTGAAGCGCTGGATCTTGCCGGTGGCGGTCTTGGGCAGGTTCCCCGCATAGGTGATCCAGCGCGGGTACTTCCAGGGACCGCCCTTGGCTTTGACGTGCTCCTGCAACACTTCGTCCAGCGCCGGGCCGCCGCTATGTCCCTCTTTCAGCACCACGAACGCCTTCGGCTTCAGGAGGCCGTCACCGTCCATGGCCGGCACGACAGCGGCCTCGAGCACGGACGGGTGTGAGACAAGGGCGCTTTCGACCTCGAACGGGGAGACCCAGATCCCGGAGACCTTGAACATGTCGTCGGTGCGGCCGGCGTAGGTGTAATAACCCTCGGCATCGCAGGTGTACTTGTCGCCGGTGCGCATCCACTGGCCCTCGAACGTCGAGCGGCTCTTGGCGCGCTGGTTCCAGTAGCCCTCCGCCGCGCTGGGGCCGGAAACGAGCATTTCGCCGACCTCGCCCGGTGGGACCGGCTGTCCGGCCTCGTCGACGAGCCGGATGTCGTAGCCGGCGACGGGCTTTCCCGACGTGCCATAGCGGATGTCGCCCGGCCGGTTCGAGACGTAGATGTGCAGCATCTCCGTCGATCCGACACCGTCGAGAATGTCGGCGCCAAACCGCTCCTTGAAGGCGCGGCCGACCTCGGCGGGAAGCGCTTCGCCGGCCGAGACGCACCAGCGCGTGCGGCTGAAGGCCTGCTGCGGCGGCTCCTTGTGTGCCAGCATGGCGGCATAAAGGGTGGGCACGCCATAGAAGATCGTCGGCTGATGCTGCGCCATGGTGCGGAACACGGCCTCGGGCGTCGGCCGCTCCGGCAGCAGGATCGTGGTCGCGCCGACCGACAGCGGGAAGGACATGGCGTTGCCGAGGCCGTAGGCGAAGAACAGCTTCGCCGCCGAGAAGACAACGTCCCCCTCGCGAATCCCGAGCACCGCCTGGCCATAGAGGCGAGCGGTTTCCATCATGCTGGTGTGCACGTGTTGGACGCCTTTCGGCATGCCGGTCGAGCCCGAGGAATAGAGCCAGAACGCCACCTCGTCGGCGCAGGTCTGAACCTTCTCCAGCGACTCGGGCATATCGGCCAGCTCCTCGGCGAGCGAGAAGCCGTAGGCCGGCGCCTTGCCGCCCGCGACGATCAGATGGGTGAGGAACGGCAGGTCGGCGAGAATGGGCTGGACCGTCGCCAGCAGCGGTTCGGAGACGATGAGCGCCTGGGCGCGGCTGTCGTCGAGGATGTAGCGATACTGCTCCGTCGTGAGCAGCGTATTCAGCGCGACCGGCGCGATACCGGCCTTGATGGCGCCGAAGAAGGCGACCGGAAAGTCGACCGTGTCCTGTAGAAGCAACGCCACACGGGCCTCGCGCGCAATATTGAACGTGCGCAGGAGGTTGGCGAAACGGTTGCTCGAGCGGCTGAGCTCAGCGTAGGTCAGGGTGCGGGTCGGATCGATGAAGGCGGGCTTTGCGCCCCTGCCTTCGGCAAGGTGGCGGTCGACCAGGTCGAAGGCCGCGTTATAGAAGCGCGGATAGTCCATAGTCCTCCCTCATCGTATCTTCTTGTTTGTGCGCAGCATAATGCATGGGCCGAGGGTTACCTAGTGTCACGGACCTCCGCAGGCAGCGGAAAGTCACTGTCCATCACAAACACGCCCATCGCCGTCGGGAGGCTCAACGGGCATCGTTGAGATGGCACGCTGCATAGCGCCGGGGAGAAATTTCCTTGAGCGCCGGCGCTTCGGTCCGGCAGCGGGGCAGCGCGAACGGGCAGCGCGGATGAAAATGGCAGCCCGCTGGCGGATCGAGCGGGGAGGGGATCTCGCCTTCGATCGGCTTGAACGTGCGCTTCGTCACCCCGAGGCGCGGCACCTCGGCGAGGAGCGCCTGTGCGTAAGGGTGATTGGGCTCGGCGAAGAACGCCTCGGTCGGGGCCGTCTCGACGATGCGGCCGAGGTACATGATGATGATGCGGTCCGAGATGTGCTGGACCACGCCGAGGTCGTGACTGATGAAGAGATAGGTGAGGTCGAGCGCCTCGCGCAGGTCCATGAACAGGTTGAGCACCTGCGCCTGGATGGAGACGTCGAGCGCGGCGACGGCCTCGTCGCAGATCAGGAATTCGGGCCTGACGGCGAGCGCGCGGGCGATGCCGATGCGGCTGCGCTGGCCCCCGGAGAACTGATGCGGATAGCGGCGGCGGCAATCGGGATCGAGCCCGACCCGCCGCAGCATCTCGTCGACATACCCGGCGATCTCGCCTTTCGACACCAGTCCGTGGACGAGGGGCGCTTCGCCGATGATCGCCTCGACGCGGGCGCGTGGATTGAGCGAGGCGAACGGGTCCTGGAAGATCATCTGCACGCCGAGCCGGGCCTTCTTGGCGTCAGCGCCGCGCAGGGTCGCGCGATCGTGCCCCTTGAACAGCACTGTTCCCTCGCTCGGCTCGACGATGCCGGCGATCATGCGGCCGAGGGTCGATTTCCCGCATCCCGACTCGCCGACGAGTCCGACGACCTCGCCCTTGGCGATGGTGAGGCTCACGTCGTCGACGGCATGCACCGTCTCATCGCGCATGGAGGCGCCGAGCCGCGCCGCGAGCCGGCTTGCGAGATCGAGCCTGCGGGTGAACCGCTTGCTGAGCCGCCGCGCCTCGATGATGGGAGTTGCTGGCGCGCTCATGAATCGGATCCGGAGGTCAGCGGGTAGAAGCAGCGCACCTCGCGGCCTGCAACGGGCTCGGTGATCGCCGGTTGCTCGCAGCATTGCGGTCCGGCGACATCGCAACGGCTGCGAAACGCGCACCCCTGCGGCAGGTGGAGCAGCGAAGGCGTCATGCCGGGGATTTGGAAGAGCCGCTTGCCGCGTGCATTCTGGCTCGGCACTGAGCCGATGAGGCCCCGCGTGTAAGGATGAAGCGGCCGGGCGACGATGTCGGCGGCGGGACCCTGCTCGACGATCCGGCCCGCGTACATCACGGCGATCCGATCGGCGAGCGCCGAGACCACCGCGAGATCGTGCGTGATCCAGATCAGGGCCGTGCCGGTCGTGCGGCACAGCTCCTGGGCAACGTGCAGGATCTGCGCCTGGATAGTGACATCGAGCGCAGTCGTCGGCTCGTCGGCGATGATGAGGTCGGGTTTGTTGACGAAGGCGATGGCGATCGCCACGCGCTGACGCATGCCGCCCGAAAGCTCGTGCGGGTAGGCCTTGAGGCGGCGTTCCGGCGAGGGGATGCCGACGGCAGAGAGCGCGTCTCGCGCCATGTCGCGCGCGGTGCCGCGATCGACGTCATGATGGGCGCGCACGGCCTCCGTGATCTGCGTGTCGATGCGCAGCACCGGATTGAGTGTCATCATGGGATCCTGGAAGATCATCGCGATCCGATCGCCCCGGAGGCGGCGCAGGCGCTCTTCCGGCAAGGCGGCGAGGTTCTCGCCCTTGTAGCGGATCGCGCCGGAGACGATGCGCCCCGGCGGATCAATGAGGCCGATGACGGACAGCCCGGTGATCGACTTGCCGGAGCCGGATTCGCCGACGAGACCCAGCACCTCGCCGCGACCGACCGAGAAGCTCACGTCATCGACGGCCTTGATGACGCCCGCCCGCGTGAAGAAGTGGGTCTTCAGATTTTCGACCGCGAGGGTTGCTCCCTCTGTCGCGGAAGTCGTCATCGCTTGAGCCTCGGGTTCAGCACGTCGCGGAGCTGGTCGCCGACGAGATTGATGCTGACGATCGTGACCAGCAGTGCAATGCCCGGAAACGTGCTGATCCAGTACTTGCCCGAAAGCACGTACTCGAAGCCGTTGGAGATCAGGAGGCCCAGCGACGGCTCTGTCTGCGGAAGGCCGACGCCGAGAAACGACAATGTCGCCTCGAGCGCGATGGCGTGCGCGGCCTGCACGGTCGCCACCACGATGAGCGGCGGCAGGCAGTTGGGCAGAATGTGCCGGAACACGATGCGCCCGTGGCTGAGGCCGAGGCAGCGGGCCGCCTCCACATACTCCTTACGACGCTCGACGAGGGCCGAGCTGCGGACGGTCCGCGCGTAATACGCCCACTGCACGGTGACGAGGGCGATGATGATCTTGTCGACGCCCTTGCCGAGGACAGCGATCAGCATCAGTGCGACGAGGATCGCCGGAAACGACAGCTGCAGATCGACGATGCGCATGATCAGGGTTTCGACCCGGCCGCCGGCATAGGCCGCTACCAGACCCACCGCCGCACCGATGGCCATCGCGATCAGTCCCGAGAGGAAGCCGACCGCGAGCGAGATCCTGAGGCCATAGAGCATGGCGCTCAGCAGGTCACGACCGGCGCCATCGGAGCCGAGCCAGTAGGTCATGCCGTTGAAGCCCACTTCTCCCGGTGGCAAGCGGCTGTCGAGCACGTCGACCTGGGCGAGATCGTAGGGGTTCTGGGGTGCGATCCACGGCGCGACGATGGCGAGCAGCACGAGCAGGAAGAGAAACGCCGCGGCGGCGATGGCGACCTTGCTTTCGCAGTACTCGGCGATGAAGCGGCCGAGCGGCGTCTCGAGGACATCGGGCTTGGGCGCCACCTCCGTGCGCTCGGATGTTTCGGTCAGGCTCATGCGCTCTTCTCTCCGAGCCGGACGCGCGGATCGAGCACGGAATAGAGGACGTCGACCACGAGATTGATGATGATGAACATCAGGACGATGATGATGAGGTAAGCGACGACAACGGGCCGGTCGAGGCTCTGGATCGACGAGATCAGTAGCCGCCCCATGCCCGGCCAGGCGAAAATCGTCTCGGTCACGACCGAGAAGGCGACGAGATTGCCGAACTCGATGCCGAGCACCGTGACCACGGGAATGAGGATGTTTTTGAGCAGATGGACGCCGATGACGCGGCGCGTTGGAAGGCCTTTGGCGCGCGCGAAGCGGATGTAGTCCTGGTGGATCGCCTCACGCGTCCCCGCCCGCGCCAGCCGGATCACCAGCGAGATTTTCAACAGCGCGAGATTGAGCGCCGGCAGGAAGATGTGGCGCAGACCCTCGATGGTGAACAGGCTCGAGGTGATGCCGAAGACCGTCGCTGTCGGGCCGCGACCCGTCGAGGGCAACCAGCCGAGCATGACCGCGAACAGCATGATGAGCATGATGCCGACCCAGAACGTCGGCAGCGAGAAGCCGACGATCGAGCCGGCCATGATGGTCTTCGAGATCCACCCCTGCGGCTTGAGGCCGGCGTAGAGCCCGAGGGGGATGCCGATGACGACTGCCATGATGAGTGCGGCGATTGCCAGCTCGAGCGTTGCGGGCATCCGCTGCAGAATAATCTTGAGCGCCGGCTCGCCAAAAACGAATGACCGGCCGAGGTCGCCCTGCAGCGCGCCCGTCACGAAACTCCAGTATTGCTCCCAGATTGGACGGTCGAGGCCCAGCGCGCGGATGGCGGCCTCTATGTCGGCCTGATCGGCCTGCGGGTTGATGAGCAGGTAGACCGGGTCGCCGACGATATGCACCCCGAAGAAGACGATCAGCGACATGATCGCGACCACACCCATGCTCTGCATCAGGCGGCGCAGGATGAATGCGGTCATGCGCGAGGGCTCCAGGTGGTCGCGTACGGCTCCGGGCGCATCGGGATGACGCAGAGCGCGCGAGGTCGATCAGGGCAGGGGGCGGCTATCGGCGCGCGCCTCGGGGGAGACGCGCGCCGGAGAAGGTCTCAGTCCTTGCTCACGCTCATGGCGAGCGTGTACTCGTCCGCTCGGCCCTCGTATTTCAGGCCCTTTTTTGTCGCCCAGGTGTTGATCTGATAGTGGGTCGGGATGAGACCGACGTCGCCCATCGCAAGCTCGACCGCCTTGGCGAGAAGATCCTGGCGCTTGGCATCATCGACGGTGGCCAGAGCCTGCTCGATGAGCTTGTCGAGTTCGGGGTTGGAGTAGCGCCCGCGATTGGCGGCGCCGGTGCCCTTGTCCTTGTTGAAGGTACCGAGCAGGGTCTTGAGCGGGCTCGAGGTCTCGCCCGTGTCCGACCCCCAGCCGACTAGGATGAAGCTGAACTCAGGCAATCCCCCCGCGCCCGCCGAGGCTCTGGTGAAATAGACGGCTGGCGGCAGCATCTCGATCGTGGTCTCGACGCCGATGCGCGTGAACATCTGGGCCGCGGCTTCCGCCACCTTGACGTCGTTGGTGTAGCGGCCGTTGGGGCCGTGCAGGGTCATCTTGAAGCCGTTCGGATACCCGGCCTCGGCCAGCAGCTTCTTGGCGCCTTCCGGATCGAACGGGATCGGCGGGAAGGTTTTCCGCAGCTCGTCCTGCGTGCCCGGGCCGACCATGCCGACCGACGGCGTGCCGAGCCCGCCGAGGATGCCCTTGGTGATGCCCTCCCGGTCGATGGCGAGGTTCAGCGCCTTGCGCACCTTCGGGTCGGCGAGCGGGCCGCGCAGCACCATCTCCATG
>JAEZHL010000437.1 GCA_023416575.1 Pseudomonadota bacterium | reverse complement strand
CTACTTACCTGCGTGGTATGCAGCGAGTGAGAGGAGAGAACGAGACATGGCCGAGATCACATTGACCTTCCCCGACGGTGCGAAGCGGACGTTCCCCAAGGGGATCACGGGCAAGACTCTGGCCGAGACGATCTCCAAGTCGCTCGCGAAGAAGGCCGTGGCCCTGAGCCTCAACGGCGCCCTGGTCGACCTCGCCGACCCGATCGAGGCCGACTCCGATGTCAAGATCATCACGCGCACCGATCCGGAGGCCCTGGAGCTGATCCGTCACGATGCCGCGCACGTCATGGCCGAGGCGGTGCAGGAGCTCTTCCCCGGGACGCAAGTGACCATCGGTCCGGTGATCGAGAACGGCTTCTATTATGATTTCTTCCGCAACGAGCCGTTCCATCCCGACGATCTGCCGAAGATCGAGGCGCGGATGCACGAGATCATCAAGCGCGATGCGCCGTTCCGGAAGGACGTCTGGAGCCGCGACAAGGCCAAGGAGTTCTTCCGCGACAAGGGCGAGGCGTTCAAGGTCGAGCTGGTCGATGCCATTCCGGCCGGCGAGGACGTCAAGATCTACAGCCAGGGTGACTGGCTCGACCTCTGCAGCGGGCCGCACATGGCCTCGACGGGGCAGATCGGGAAAGCGTTCAAGCTGCAGAAGATCGCCGGCAGCTACTGGCGGGGCGACTCGAGCAAGGCGCAGCTGCAGCGCATCTACGGCACCGCCTGGGCGAACGAGCAGGATCTCGCCGCCTACCTCAAGCAGCTCGAGGAGGCGGAAAAGCGCGACCACCGCCGGCTCGGGCGGGAGATGGATCTGTTCCACTTCCAGGAGGAAGGGCCGGGCGTCGTGTTCTGGCATCCGAACGGCTGGCAGCTGTTCCAGACGCTCGCCAACTACATGCGCCGCCGCCAGAACGCCGTCGGCTACCGCGAGGTGAACACGCCGCAGATCCTCGACAAGGCGCTGTGGGAGACCTCGGGCCACTGGGAGACGTTCCGCGAGAACATGTTCACCACGACGACCGTGGATGAGCGCGAGTTCGCGATCAAGCCGATGAACTGCCCGGGTCACATCCAGATCTTCAAGCACGGGCTGCGGTCGTATCGCGAGCTGCCCTACCGGCTGTCGGAGTTCGGCTGCGTGCACCGCTACGAGCCGTCGGGAGCGCTGCATGGCCTGCTGCGTGTGCGCGGCTTCACGCAGGACGACGCGCACATCTTCTGCAGCGAGGAGCAGATCGCGGACGAGTGCCTGAAGATCAATGACCTGATCATGTCGATCTACCGCGACTTCGGCTTCGAGGACGTCGTGGTGAAGCTGTCGACTCGGCCCGAGAAGCGCGTCGGCACCGATGCGCAATGGGATCAGGCCGAGAAGGCGATGACGGAAGTGCTGGAGCGGATCGCGCGCGAATCCGGCGGCAAGGTGAAGACCGGCATCAATCCGGGCGAGGGCGCCTTCTATGGCCCCAAGTTCGAATACGTGCTGCGGGATGCTATCGGCCGCGACTGGCAGTGCGGAACGACGCAGGTCGACTTCAATCTGCCGGGCCGGTTCGGCGCCTTCTACATCGACGCCGAGGGGGCGCGGCGGACGCCGGTGATGATCCACCGCGCGATCTTCGGCTCGCTGGAGCGGTTCGTCGGCATCATCCTGGAGAACTACGCCGGCCATCTGCCGCTGTGGCTGGCGCCGGTGCAGGCGACGGTCTGCACCATCGTGTCGGATGCGGATGAGTACGCCGGCTATATCCGCGACGAGCTGCAGGCGGCGGGCCTGCGGGTCGAGAGCGACCTGCGCAACGAGAAGATCACCTATAAGGTGCGCGAGCACTCGCTGGCGAAGGTTCCCGTGCTGCTAGTCGCCGGCAAGCGCGAGGCCGAGGAGCGGACGGTGTCGATCCGGCGCCTGGGCAGCCAGGAAAGCCGCGTCATGCCGCTGGCGGAGGCGATCAGGATGCTTGTCGCGGAGGCGACACCGCCTGATATTGCTCACTCCGACGCGCGTGCCACGGAGGCTGCATGAGACCGCCTGTCCTACTGCTGATCGATCTCCAGAAGGGTTTCGACGAGATTGCGGCGCGCATCCGCCGTAACAATCTCGAAGCCGAGACGCGGGTGTTGAGCCTGATCACGCTGTGGCGGGAGAAGCATTGGCCGATCATTCACGTGCGCCACGATTCGGTGCATGCGACGAGCCCATTCCGGCCGAACCATATCGGCAACGAGCCGATGAACATCGCGCTCGAGGAGCCGGGCGAGCCGGTGCTGCGCAAGACGGTCAACTGCGCGTTCATCGGCACCGATCTGGCCCAGCGCCTCGAGGATATGGGACGGCCCGACGTCATCGTTGCCGGTGCGAGCACGGATCATTGCGTCTCGACCACGGTGCGCTCGGGCAACAACCGCGGGTTCTCGATGACGCTGGTCGAGGACGCATGCTTCACCTTCGACCGGCAAACGCCGAACGGCGCGGTGGTGCCGGCGGACACCGTGCACGCGGCGCACATCGCGAGCCTTTCGGGCGAATTCGCGCGCATCGCCACTGCGGCGGAGATCGTCGCTGAGTACAGCCCGCGGAATTAGCGGAATCGGCTGTCAGGGTCGAGGCCGTGACAGCAATTCAGCCTGGAATGCGAACGGCGAGGGGGCACCCCTCGCCGTAAATCGATTCGCGAGACCTACTTCTTGTCCGCGTTGTTCAGGCGGGCGACGAGGCTGCAGGTGTCCCAGCGGCCGCCGCCCATCTTCTGCACTTCCGAGTAGAACTGATCGACCAGCGCCGCGACGGGCAGGCTGGCGCCGTTGCGGCGGGCCTCGTCGAGGCTGATCATGAGATCCTTGCGCATCCAGTCGACCGCGAAGCCGAAGTCGAACTTGCCGTCGGACATGGCCTTCCAGCGGTTGTCCATCTGCCAGGAGCCGGCGGCACCCTTGGAGATCGTCTCCATGACGGCGGGGATGTCGAGACCGGCCTTCTGCGCGAAATGAACGCCCTCGGACAGCGCCTGCACGAGGCCGGCGATGCAGATCTGGTTCACCATTTTCGTGAGCTGGCCCGCGCCGGCCGAGCCGATCAGCGTCACCATGCGGGCATAGTGCGCGATGACGGGCTGCGCGCGGTCGAAAACAGCCTTCTCACCGCCGACCATGACAGTCAGCACGCCGTTCTGCGCACCGGCCTGGCCGCCGGACACGGGGGCGTCGAGGAAATCGAAGCCCATTTCCTTGGCCTTCGCATGCAGCTCGCGCGCGACATTGGCCGAGGCGGTGGTGTTGTCGATGAAAATGGCGCCCTTGCTCATGCCGTGGAAGGCGCCATTCTCGGCAATCGTGACCGAGCGCAGATCGTCGTCGTTGCCGACGCAGCAGAACACGAAATCGGCGCCCTCGGCGGCCTCGGCCGGTGTCTTGGCGACGCGACCGGCGCCGTATTCCTTGACCCACGCCTCGGCTTTGGCGGTGTTGCGATTGTAGATCGTGAGATCGTGCCCGCCCTTTTTCAGGATGTGGCCCGCCATGGGATAGCCCATCACGCCGAGCCCGATCCACGCAACCTTCGCCATCTCGCCTCTCCATGGTTTCTGCTTATGGAATTGTCCGAGGTTCTTAGCCGATGCGGGCCAGATTGTCAGGTCTGAGAGCGCGAGGTCCGAGTGGCCCAAAAAAAGAGATGGGGAGCCAGAGGCTCCCCATGAGGTGAAACGCATTACCCAAGTCTTGTCGGCTCGGTTCAGAGCATCCCGTAGCGGGGTGCGTTGGGGACGGCGCTGACGCGGCAGCTCACGGCAGCTCCCGTGCGGCTGCAACTCGTGGACTTGGCGGAAGCACGGTTCCAGTTCGCATACCGGGCGCCGTACATGCTCCTGACCTTGGCATTCCAGTTGCTGACCGCCTCGCGTTGTGCCCGCGCCTTCTTGATGGCGTAGGGAAGAAGGACGCCGCGAGAGATGCCGGACGCCTGCACGCGGGAGGGCTTGCGGTGCCGCTGGGCGTAGCCGGGGCCATCGTAGCGGGCTTCGACGATGATGCCTGAGCCCTTTCCGGACGATGCGGCGCTGGCCGGGCCGGACACGAGAAGCGCGGTGCCACCGAGGGCGAGGGCTGCGGCAGCGAGAGCCAGTTTTTTCATCATGATTATTCTCCATCTTCCCACTTTGGGAGCCACCCTTGGGCTCCATCGACACTCGCAACCTAGATTCTGGAGCCTGAGGTGATCCTGAACGGATCGTTCAAACGCTGTTCATCTCGCACGGCCGTTTCCCGGGCAGGATCAAGGTGCTAAAGGCAACGGGCCGGACGGGGACCGGCGCGGGCGCGACTTGGAGCTTCAAGGTGCTGAGGATGCCACGGGCGATGCAGGGCAACGTGGACGACCATGACAGGGCAGTTGCCGCCGCGGCAGCGCAGCGGGTGCAGCTGGCCGACGTCGCGAAGGCGGCGGAGCTGCTCCAGGGCGCCATCGTCGAGACCGACTGCGATCACAGCCGCACGCTATCGGCCATGCTCGGCTGCGTAATCTGGCTGAAGTTCGAGAATCTGCAGTTCACCGCCGCCTTCAAGGAGCGCGGAGCCCTGAATCGGCTGAGCGCGCTATCGCCCGAGGAGCGGGCCCGCGGCGTGATCGCCATGTCGGCCGGCAACCACGCCCAGGGCGTCGCCTATCACGCGAGCCGCCTTGGCATTCCGGCGACCATCGTGATGCCGCAGGGCACGCCATTCGTGAAGATCGAGAACACGCGGCGGCACGGGGCGCACGTGATCGTCGAGGGCGCGACGCTCGAGGAGGCCGCCGCGTTTGCGCGGGACTACTGCGAGCGGCATGGGCTGACCTTCATCCATCCCTATGACGATCCGCTCGTCATTGCCGGGCAGGGGACGATCGCGCTCGAGATGCTGCGGGCGGTGCCCGATCTCGAGACGCTCGTCGTGCCGATCGGCGGCGGCGGGCTGATCTCCGGAATTGCCGTTGCGGCCAAGGCGATCAAGCCGACAATCGAGATCATCGGCGTTCAGGCGCAGCTCTATCCGTCGATGTACAACAAGATCCGGGGCACCGAGCTGCCGATGCGCGGCGATACCCTGGCGGAGGGCATCGCGGTTAAGGCGCCGGGCGTCCTCACCGAGGCGCTGGTGCGCGCGTATGTCGATGACATCATGCTGGTGAGCGAGCGCGAGATCGAGCGCGCCGTGGCGCTGCTGATCGAGATCGAGAAGACGGTTGCGGAGGGCGCGGGGGCAGCGGGACTGGCGGCGGTGTTGAGCGACCCGGCGCGTTTCCGGGGCCGCAAGGTGGGACTCGTGCTGACCGGCGGCAACATCGATTCGCGGCTGCTCGCGAGCGTGCTGACGCGCGAGCTGGCACGCGAGGGACGCATATCAGAGTTGTGCGTCGATCTGGCCGACAGGCCGGGCCAGCTGGCGCGGCTGGCGACGCTGGTCGGCGATGCCGGCGCCAACATCATCGAGGTTGTGCATCAGCGCGTTTTCACCGATCTTCCAGCCAAGGGCACTTTGTTGCGCATGGTGATCGAGACGCGCGATCGCACGCATCTGGAGGACACGCTGGCCCGAATACGGGCGGCCGGCTTCGAAGCTGACATCACATCGAACCAATAGGGGAAAGACACGACTCATGGATGGCGCCCGACCGGATATGGTGGACCCGAAGACGCTCGAGATCCTGCGCGAGCTCGAGCGCAAGGTGCTTTGGCTGTCCACCTACATGATCCACCACGCGAACCACGAGATCGATCGCGGCGACGGATTGAAGGTGGGCGGCCATCAGGCCTCGTCGGCGTCGATGGCGACGCTGATGACGGCGCTCTATTTCCACGTGCTGCGTCCGGAGGACCGGGTCGCGGTGAAGCCGCACGCCAGCCCCGTCTTCCACGCCATCCAGTATCTTCTCGGCCAGCAGTCGCTCGACAAGCTGGTGAATTTCCGCGGCTTCGGCGGCGCGCAGAGCTATCCCTCGCGGACGAAGGACAAGGATGACGTCGATTTCTCGACCGGCTCCGTCGGCCTCGGCGTCGCGGTGACCGGGTTCGCGAGCCTGATCCAGGACTACGTGCACGCCAAGTGGACCCCGCCGCAGCCCAAGGGCCGCATGGTGGCGCTGATGGGCGATGCCGAGATCGACGAGGGCAACATCCACGAGGCGCTGCTCGAGTACTGGAAGCACGGGCTGACCAACACCTGGTGGGTGGTGGACTACAACCGGCAGAGCCTCGATTCGGTCGTGTCCGACCGGCTGTTCATGAAGGTCGCCGGCCTGTTCGAGAACCTCGGCTGGAAGGTCGTGCTGCTGAAGTACGGCAAACTCCTGGAGCAGGTTTTCGCGCGGCCGGGTGGCGAGGACCTGCGGCGCTGGATCGACGACTGCCCGAACCAGCTCTACTCGGCGCTGGTGTTCCAGGGCGGCGCGGCCTGGCGCAAGCAGCTCGAATCCGATTTCGCCGGCAACGAGAACGTGCTCGAGATCGTCCGCAGCCATTCGGACACTGAGCTCGCCCGCCTGATGACCAACCTCGGCGGCCATGACCTCGAAACCATTCTGGAGACCTTCGCGGCGGCGCCGACGGACCAGCCGGTCTGCTTCATCGCCTATACGATCAAGGGCCACGGCCTGCCCTTCCAGGGGCACAAGGACAACCACTCCGGCCTGATGACCAAGGCGCAGATGCAGGAGTTCCGCGCCAGCCAGGGCATCAACCAGGGCGAGGAGTGGGACCATTTCGCCGGCCTGTCGCTGCCACGCGAGAAGGTCGAGACCTATCTGAAGCAGGTGCCCTTCGTCAGCCGCGGCAAGCGGCGGCTCAGCGCGGCCCGCATCCCGGTGCCCGAGCTCAAGATCCCGGAGGTCAGGGGGCCGATCTCGACGCAGGCCGGCTTCGGACGCATCCTCGACGATGTCGCGCGCCAGGGCGGGCCGCTCGCCGACCGGATCGTCACGACGTCGCCGGACGTCACGGTGTCCACCAACCTCGGCCCGTGGGTCAACCGGCGCGGCGTGTTCTCCATGGC
>JAEZHL010000436.1 GCA_023416575.1 Pseudomonadota bacterium | reverse complement strand
ATGACGAGATGCACGCCCAGGGCTTCGGATGCGTCGATCAGCAGGTGCGTGGGGTCGATCGCCCCAGGCCGCAGTCCCTGGCTGAGGAGGAAGTAGCGGGTCTTGTCGAGATCGTGCGACGTGAGCGTCACGGCCCCGACAGCGGGCATCGGTGGCTTCGAGATGCGGCCGAACCTCTCGGCTGCGCCGCGCGGGTCGACGAAACGGAGTGCCCCGCGATCGAGCCTTACCACAATTGAGGCGCCGTCGGGCTCGGCCCGCCTACCGAGGAAGCGACTATAGCGCAGGGCCGCCTCGCCCGGGTTGGTCGTCACGATGGCTGCTTCGAGGAGCCCCGTAATGCCGCTCTCACGGGACAGATAGCGGCTTTGCCACATATGCTCGGGCGTGTGATGGGTAACCACCTGCATGCGCGCCTCGGGGAACTGGTCGAAGGCAGCGCGCACGACCGTGAAAGCAACCTCGGACTGTCCGCCAGCCTCATTCTCCACCGTCCGGCGCAGATGGACGGTGGGCTGCAGCGTGAAGTCTCGCGCGGTGATCTCATGGCCGAACTCGGCGGCGTCGTGGACCGAGAATGCGAGCAGATGGACTCCGGTATGATGCGCGATGGCGTTGCGCATGTGCCGCGCCACCGGGGTGTCATAACCATCGATGGGCGTCAGGATTTCCAGATAGCCCCGCTCCAGCATCGCGAGGCGGTTCGCGCTTCCGACCGGCTTCAGCTCCCCGGTCGCGGGATCGCGGTCACCGTGGACCGAGTAGGGCGTGAGCTTGAACCCGAGCCGCTCGAACGTGGTGGCGGCTTGCCCCATGTCAGGCACCATCCAACCGACGTGGTCGAGGAATATCTCTCCCGGCTCCGGCAACTGACCGCTGGATGCTGACTTGGGCACTACGGCGCTCCCCTTACGATGAACAATTCGCCAGCCGACGGCGATGCCGGTGCAGCATCGGCCTCCGTCAGGCGATAGCGCCCGCAAGCCCGAGACGCAACTTGCTTCGCTTCACATTCTCGCGCTGGGGTGCCAAGTTGTCTTATCGTCGGGACACGTCTTGACTCCGGCTGCCAGCTACGACATCCTGCCGCAGTCGACGGGACCGCAGTCGATCATCTCAAGGATAACGGTCCAAGTCTGGGGAGAGACGGTACCGGGAACGGCGTCGAGAACGTCGTTCCCGTATTTGATTCCACCCCCTCGATACCGCCCTTCCAGCGATGCCATTCTTCGATCCGCCGTCCGCAGGTTCGCAGGATTTGCGCGCGCTCGGCTTTGATGCCTGAGCATCAGCAGCGCGCATGAGTGAGGTGGATCGGGTGCAGATGATCGTGATCTCTGCACCCTGGCCCGATCCTCTCCGCGCGGCGAAGAGGAGTGACGCCTTTCTTACACGCAGACGGTGTATTCGTGATCGAGGCGGCTCAGAACCTCCGCCCCGGTCTCGGTAACCGTGATCGTGTGGCCGAGCGACATGGCGATGTTCTTCGGCGCATCGATCAGGATGGCGTGCAGGAACAGGACCATACCGGGCATGGTTGGCATCGTATTGCCGGAGTAGAGCATGGGTGGCACGTCCATCCAGGTCGGCCGGTAGGTCGCCCCCAAGGAGTAGCCGCAAGCCGACATGCGGGCGTGCCCGTAGCCGGCCGCATCGTAGACCTTGCGATGCGCGTCATCGATCTCGCCCAGCGTACGTCCGGGTTTCGCCGCCTCGGTCATGGCTGCCAGCGCGTCGCGTGTGACGTTGAACATGGCGCGCTGCGCCTCGTTGGGCTTGCCGATGGCGACGGTGCGCATGAGGCAGGCGCAGTAATGCCGGTACGTGCCGGCGTGCTCGATGGTGAGCTGATCGACCTCGTCGAGATGCCGCCAGCCGGTGGCGCTGCGGATCAGGAGCGCGCGATCGCCAGAGCCGAGCACCGGACCGGACGGAGGTGGATTGCCGCCGCCGGCGAGGATCGGCACGGCACCAGCGGCCGCGATGTCGCCCTCGAAAGCGCCGGGCTTGGCGGCCGCGAGCATTGCCACCAGCGAGTCGTCGGCCAGCTCCGCAGCGCGCCTGACATAAGCAAGCTCAGCAGGAGATTTTATTAGTCTGAGATTGCGTACGATGTGCGAGGCATCGACCAGCTCGCACCAGCCTTCGAGCTGCCGACGCACCAGCTCGTACTTGTCGGCCGTGAGTCCGAACGACCTGAGCTCGATACCGACGCGGCAACCTTTGAGCTTCTTTTCCTCGAGGATCGCCTTGAGCTCGCGCGAGGGATCAGCGCCTTCCGCGTCGTACCACAGCCGGATGTCCTCGATGGTCGACGTCCGCCGCGCCTGCTCCAGGTCGGGACGGCGCGTCAGGAGCGTGATCGGGCTGTCATCAGCGGAGAGCACGGCGCACTGGAAAAAGACGAAGCCGCTCGTGTCGAAACCCGTCACATAATAGAGGCTCTCCTGGGCGAACATCAAAATGGCATCCAGGCCCTCCCGCCTGAGCGCGGCGCGCGCCCTCGCTTCGCGATTGCGGAATTCGCTTACTTCGAAATGAAGTGCCATCTGAGGTTCTCCTGATAGCGCCAAAACTTGGCGAAACTTAGCGCGCGAAGTTGAGTAACGAGTTGTCAAAGAGGCGTCAAACGCTTGACTTGCAATGCTAAATGTGAAGAACAATTTCCTTCGCTCAATCTGGAGGGAGAACAACCTGATGCATCGGATCCTGTGGGGCGCCGTTGCGCTCGTTGGCACCGGGCTGGCTTTTGCAACGCCCGATGCTGCCAATGCGCAGCAGTCGATCACGATTTCTTCGTGGGGCGGTGCACTGCAAAAGGCACAGCGCGAAGCCTGGTTCAACGTCGTCGAGAAGGAGCTCGGCATCACGATCAAGGAGGAGACCACCTCCGGAATCGCCGATGTTCGCGCGCAGGTCGCCTCGGGCAACCCGACTTGGGACATTTCTATGCAGGGTGCCTATTCCTGCGCCATTCTCGAGAAAGAGGGCAAGCTCGAGAAGCTGGATCCGGCGATCGTCAATGATCCCGGCGTGCCGAAGGAGCTGAAATCAGATTATTGGATCTCGAATATCGTCTATGCGACGACCATTGGCTGGCGCAAAAAGGCCTATGGCGATAAGAGGCCGACCGGCTGGGCCGATTTCTGGAACACGAAGGATTTCCCGGGCCAGCGCTCGATGCGCCGTCATCCGATCTACCAGTTGGAAGCCGCGCTGATCGCCGACGGCGTTCCGATGGACAAGCTGTATCCGCTCGATGTCGATCGCGCCTTCAAGAAGCTGCAGGAGATCAAGCCGCACGTTCTCGTGTGGTGGAACTCCGGCGCGCAGTCGGCCCAGGTGCTGCAGGACGGCGAGGTCGATATGGTCAGCGCCTGGAACGGACGCATCCAGGCTGCGATGGCGGAGAAGTCCAGCCGTGGCGGTGAGCTCGGCATTACCTTTGATCAGCAGATGATCGTCTCGGATTGCTGGCTCGTGCCGAAGGGCGCCAAAAACAAAGAGCTCGCAATGAAGGCGATTGCCATCATGTTGCGGCCCGATGTTCAGGCGCGTCTCCCCCTTTACATCAACTATGCGCCTGCAAATACCAAAGCGTTCGAGACGGGGATCATTCCGAAGGAGAAAATGGCGGAGCTGCCCAATTCTCCGGAGAACCTTGCGAAGGGCTTCATTCTTTCCGTCGATTGGTGGGTTCAGAATACCGACCAGATGGTGAAGCGCTTCGACGCCTTCCTCCAAGAATAACCGTTTTTACCGATCGATCACCGCGGAGCCGACAAGCTTCGCGGTGGTCGCGCTCTTCAGGTGAGTAAGCATTGGGAGAAGCCACAATTTCCAGCACAGCGCCGGGTGGCACGGGTCAGATCTCGCTGCCAATCACCATTCGTAATGTTGCCAAGAGTTACGGTCAGTTCGTCGCGCTCGATAGCGTCAGCCTGGATGTCGCGAGCGGCGAGTTTCTGACGCTGCTCGGGCCATCGGGTTCCGGAAAGACGACGCTGCTCAATGTCCTCGCCGGTTTCATCAGGCCGGACTCGGGGAAGGTGCTTTTCGGCGAAAAAGACATCACGCTGACACCACCTCATAAGCGTGACATCGGCATGGTGTTCCAGAACTATGCCTTGTTCCCGCATATGACGGTTGCTGGAAATCTGGCGTATCCTCTGAAATTGCGGGGCCTATCTCGCGCTGATATCGAGCAGAAAGTTCGACGTGCCCTCGACATCGTCCAGCTCGGCGGTTTCGGTGATCGAAATGTCGACCAGCTGTCCGGCGGCCAGAGGCAGCGGGTCGCGCTGGCACGCGCCATCATTTTCGAGCCGCGGGTGGTCCTCATGGACGAGCCGCTCTCTGCGCTCGATAAGAAGCTCCGCGAGCACATGCAGATCGAGGTGCGCCATCTGCATCAGCAACTCGGAATGACGACGGTCTACGTCACTCACGATCAGCGCGAGGCGCTGACCATGTCGGACCGCGTCGCGGTGATCGACAAGGGTCGCTTCCGGCAGATCGACAAGCCTCGTGACATCTACGAGCGGCCGCAGAGCCGTTTCATCGCCGAGTTCATCGGTGAATCGTACTTCTTGCCCGTCGATGTCAGAGGCGCCAGCGCCGCGTTTGCCGGTCAGGAATTGCGCCTCGCCGAAG
>JAEZHL010000435.1 GCA_023416575.1 Pseudomonadota bacterium | reverse complement strand
CCAAGCTGACGGCCGCCTTCGGGCGCGACACGACAGTATCAAGGGGGATCGTTTGGGGGAGCCAGCTCGCATCTCGCGCCGCGTGCTTGCGGATCAAGTTCGCGAGGTGCTGACCGAGCGCATTCTCGATCAGATCTATCGACCGGGCGAACGCCTCAATATCGATGCGCTCGTGCGCGAGTTGGGCGTCAGCTCTTCGCCTGTCCGGGAAGCCCTGACACGGCTGGCCGCCGAAGGGCTCGTGACGTCATCCTCGTTCATCGGCTTTGCCGTGGCCGATATGCCGGACGCGGCCTGGTTCGATGAGCTCTACGATTGCCGCGAGCTGATCGAGACACGGGCCGTGCAGCTCGTTGCAGCCTCGCGCCCGCCAGCGACCCTCGAGCGGCTGGCGTCTGCGCTCGCCGCCATCGAGCAGGGTCGATACGGCGCCGCCTTCCGCGAATACCGCAACGCTCACGATGCGGACGAGGCCTTCCATAGATTGATCGTCGAGGCGGCAGGCAACCGCGTGGTCACCAAGATCTATCGCGAGCTCAATCCGCATTTGCATCACGCCCGGCTCTATCTGCAGCACCCGCAGGACGTCGGTCTCGTGGTCGCCGAGCACCGTGCCATCCTGGATGCCATGGCGCGGGGAGATGGGGAGACTGCGGCATCGGCGATGCGCTTACATCTGAAGCACTCGAGGGCCCGCCTCGGCGGTCCTGACAAGATATAATCGACTCAATAGCCAGGGAGGTCTCAGACCATGTCATTTTGGAAGTCCACCGTTGCAGTCGCAGCGCTTGCGATCGCCGGATTATCGACCGCGGCGACGGCGCAGACGCTGCGCTTCGGCCATGCCAACAACGCATCCGAGATTGCGACCGATCTCTTCCAGGAGTTTGCTGACCGGGTGACGAAGCAGACTGGCGGGGCGGTGACCATCCGCGTGTTCCCGGCAGAGCAGCTCGGCAAGGAAATCGACCTCATCAAGCAGGTCAAGGAAGGGGCGCTCGACATCTCGGCGCCGTCGATGCCGGCGGCATCGGCACTCGTCCCCGCCCTTGAGACGGCAAGTGCGCCGTTCCTGTGGAGCGACTGGACCGAGGCCGAGGCGATCATTCGCGGCGCCGCTTTCGATCCCGTTTTCGACGAGCTGCGCGACAAGCACAACATCGTGCCCCTGACGCGCATCTGGTACTGGGGCTGGCGCAATATGACGACGGCCAACACGGAAGTGCGCAAACCGGAGGATCTTGCAGGGCTCAAGGTGCGCGTGCCGGAAAGCCCGGTGTGGGTCGAGATGATCCGGGCGTTCGGTGCGGCGGCAACGCCGATCCCGTTCGGCGAGGTCTACACGGCACTGCAGCAAAAGACCGTCGATGCGCAGGAGAACCCCATTCCCACCATCTACGGCCGCAAGTTCTACGAGGTGCAGGGTGTCATGGCGATGACACGGCACATGCTGCAGAACAACATGATCCTGATCAACAAGAACAGCCTCGCCAAGCTCAAGCCCGAGCACCAGATCCTGCTCATGCAGGAGGCGCAGCGCGCTTCGGCCATGAACACCTATCTCCAGCAGAAGCGTGAAGCCTCGATGATGGAGGACATCGCCAAGTCGGGGAAAACGAAGATCATTGCGGACGTTGACCGGGCAGCGTTCGCCGAGAAAGCCAAGGCTGCGTTCCCGAAGCTCGAGGAGCGCTGGGGTAAGGAGAACCTTGCGCGGCTCCTGGCGGAGCTCGAACAGTCGCGTAAGCGCTGAGACCCGGGTGCGCGATGCGTGCATCCCTGGGTCGTATCGATGACCTCGCGGCGCGCGGTGAGGAGATCTTCCTCACCGTCGTGCTGGGCCTTCTCTCGCTGCTGATCGTTCTGGCGGTAGTCTTCCGCTATGTGGTGAACGATCCACTGACGTGGTCCGAGGAACTCATCATCCTCATGTTCGTCTGGGTGGTGTTCATCGGAACGGCTCATGCATTCCGTATGCGCAGCCATATCGTCATTGACGTCATTCTGCTGTTCGCCCCGCTCTGGGTGCGCGTGATGATGGGCGCGATCTCGGCTGCCGCGACGCTTGCCGTCCTTGTCGCGGTCGGCTGGTACGGCTGGCACTACACCATGCGGGAGCTGCCGAATCTGTCGCCGATGCTGGGCATTTCCTCTGCCTGGTCGGTCGCGCCGCTGGTCGCCTGTTGCGTCCTCTCGGTGCTGCACATCCTGCGCAGGCTCGCCGATGAAGGCCCGCAGTCGGCCGTCTGGGTCGATGCGATCCCGAAAGAATAGGCCGCTATGATCGTAACTCTGCTGATCGTCTTCGCGGGGCTGCTCGTTGTCGGAACGCCGATCGCCATCGCGATGGCGGGGTCGGCCATGCTGGTTATCTGGCTCGATGGCATCCCGCTCACCGTCGTCGCGCAACGCATCGTTGCCGGCGTTCAATCGTTCCCGCTGCTTGCCATTCCGCTGTTCACGCTTGCTGGCTCGCTGATGAACGAGTCCGGGATATCGGAGCGCCTGTTCGGCTTCACGCGCGCGCTCGTCGGCCACATTCGGGGCGGCCTCGCCCATACGGCGGTCGTCGGAAACATCTTCCTATCCGGAATCTCGGGATCGTCGGTGGCCGATACGGCGGCGACGACGCGCGTGTTCGTCCCGCAGCTGCAGGCGGCTGGCTATCCGAAGGAGTTCGGCGCCGCTCTGTCGGCGACGGCCGGCACATTGGGTCCCATCATCCCGCCGTCGATCCTGATGGTCGTCTATGCCTGGCAGGCGAACATCTCACTCGGTGCGCTGTTCGTTGCCGGACTGCTGCCTGGCCTCGTCATGGCCGCGTCGATGATGACGGCAATCGCGATCCTTGCGCGGGTCCGCGGGTTTCGGCCCGACGGCGAATTTTCGCTCGCCAACGTCTGGCTTCAGTTCAAGCGGGCGTTCTGGGCATTGATGATGCCCATCTTTATCCTGGTCGGCTTCCGCCTCGGCCTGTTCACGGCAACCGAGATTGCGGGTGTGGCGGCGGCCTATGCCGCGATCGTCGGCTTCTTCATCTATCGGTCGCTGAAGGTCACGGACCTGCCGCGTGTGCTCGTTCAGACCGCGCGCGAGACGGCGGTGATCCTGTTCATCGTCGCTGCGGCAACGCCGTTCAGCTGGATCCTCGGCATCGAGCAGGCGCCACAGAAGGTCGTCGAGGTCGTCTCGGCAATCTCCACCACGCCGTGGGTCGTGCTGCTGATCCTGAACATCGCGCTGCTGTTCGCGGGGATGTTCATGGAGACGATCGCGATCATGATCATCCTCGTCCCGATCCTGCTGCCGCTGTTGATGAGCCTGCAGATCGATCTCGTGCATTTCGGGATCATTCTGCTCGTCAACCTGACGTTCGGGCAGCTCACCCCACCCGTCGGCGTCCTGCTGTTCGTGGTGATGGCGATGACCGGGGTCAGGCTGACGGCGCTCGTCAAGCACCTGTGGCCGTTCTTGATCGCTCTTCTGCTCGCCCTGCTTGTCATCACTTATGTGCCGGGGCTCAGCCTGTGGCTACCACGGGTGGCCGGGTTCTGACGGCCGACGATCAAAATCAAAGGAGCTAACCGCCCATGGCAAAAATCCGGCAGGTCGAGGTCGTCGAGTTCAAGTTCACGGTCGCGAACCTCGGCGTTTCCGCGGATTCGGCGCGCGCGATCTACAACATCGGCTACAAGCCCGGCGGCAATCTGGAGATGACGAAATACGCTGTCGTGATCCGCAGCGATGACGGCGCCGAAGGCCAGTACGTGCTGCATTGGGGCGGCACGCGCGCGTCGATGGCGCAGACGCTTTCGCTCGCCCCCAATCTCATCGGCCGCGATCCGGACACCCGCGAGGAAATCTGGAACGACATGAAGCGTGAGCTGCGCCAGCACGACGGTATGGGGATCGGTGCCATCGACATCGCCCTGTGGGATCTTGCGGGCAAACGGTTCGGCGCGTCGGTCTCGCAGCTCCTCGGCGGCTTTCGCACGCGCCTGAAATCCTACGCGTCCACCTATCACGGTGATCGCAATGGTGGCCTCGATTCGCCGCAGGCATTCGCGGATTTCGCCGAGCGCTGCTACGAGATGGGTTATCGCGCTTTCAAAATTCACGGCTGGCACGAGGGCGATGCGCGTGAGGAAGCGCGCAACGTGCTGCATGTGGCGAAGGCTGTCGGAGACCGGATGACGCTGATGCTCGATCCGGCGAACGAGTTGCGCACATTCGCCGACGCACTCCACGTGGGGCGGGCCTGCGACGATGGCGGCTACTTCTGGTATGAGGACCCGCTGCGTGACTGCGGCGTGTCGGCGTTCGCGCACAAGAAGCTGCGCGAGATGCTGAAGACCCCGATCTTGCAGACGGAATACCTGCGCGGGTTCGAGACCAAGGCCGACTTTCTCATCGCCGGCGGCACCGACATGCTGCGCTCCGATCCGGAGTACGACCTCGGCATCACGGGCGCCATGAAGATCGCGCACCTGGCGGAGGCGTTCGGCGTCGACGTCGAAATTCACGCCTGCGGTCCGGCGCATCGCCACTGCATTGCGGCGACCAGAAATACGAACTTCTACGAGATCGCGCTCGTCGGGCCCGATACGCCGAACGCAGTCCCGCCGGTCTATACCTGCGGCTATTCCGATCAGCTCGATGCCATCGGACCCGATGGCACGGTCCCGGTCCCCACCGGGCCGGGGCTCGGCGTCAGCTATGATTGGGACTTCATCCGCAAGAACCAGACGTTTGCGCAGACGTTCGGGCCGTAAATCGGAGGTGATCATCCGCGGCCGTTGCACTCAGTGTATGCCATACCAGGCAATGAACCAGCGCTTTGCGAGGCCAGCTGACACCAGATAAAGGGCCGTTATCACCGCGATCGCAAGAAGGACGGTCGCTGGCAGTGGGACGAAACTGAACCAGCTCCCGAGGGGGGTGTACGGCAGGACCGCGCCCACTGTCGCCATGCTCAGCGAGCTGGCGATGAGGGCGGGATGCGGATTGCTGGCCCACGGGGCCATCTGTGTCCGGATCACGAAAATGACGATCACCTGGCTCGCGAGCGACATGACGAACCACGTCGTCTGGAACAGCGCTTCGCTGGCGTGGAAGATCCACAGCAGCAGCCCGAAGGTCAGGAAATCGAAGATCGAGCTCAGCGGGCCGAACACCAGCATGAAGTCGCGCACGAAGTTCATGTCCCAATGGCGCGGCTTTGCGATCATCTCCTCGTCGACCCGGTCGAGGGGAATGGCGATTTCCGAGGTGTCGTAAAGCAGGTTGTTGAGCAGGATCTGAACCGGGAGCATCGGCAGGAACGGCAGCAACAGCACCGCGCCGGCCATCGAGAACATGTTGCCGAAGTTCGAACTCGTGCCCATCATCACGTACTTCATGATGTTCGCGAAGGTGCGCCGGCCTTCGCGCACGCCGTCCACCAGCACGTTGAGATCCCGCTTCAGCAGGATCATGGCGGCGGCTTCCTTGGCGACGTCGACGGCGCTTTCGACGGAGAGCCCCACGTCGGCCGCATGGAGCGGCGGCGCGTCGTTGATGCCATCTCCGAGGTACCCGACGACATGACCCTGCTGACGGAACGCGCGGATGATGCGCGCCTTTTCGGGCGGTGTGATGCGGCAGAAGAGCGTGGTCGTGGCGAGCCGGCTTGCCAGCGCCTCGTCGGTCAGCCGGGTGATTTCAGGTCCATTGAGAACGCCTCCGATGGTCAGTCCGAGCGCGTTGCAAACGTGCCGCGTCACCCTGTCGTTGTCGCCCGTGATGATTTTCACCGAGACGCCGAGCAGTTTCAGCGCGTCGATCGCTGGGCGCGCGCTCTCCTTCGGCGGGTCGAGGAACGCCGCGAAACCGGCGAACACAAGATCGAATTCGTCGTCGATGCGCGCGTGCGGGCGATCCGGCTCGACTGCGCGCCACGCGACGCCGAGGACCCGGAAGCCTTCATCGCCGAGTTGGGCGAGGGTGGTATGCGCGGTTACGAGGGATCGATCGTCCAGCGGCTTGGCGGTCCCGTCGCCCGCGACCTGGTGGCTCGATGAATGCCCGAGCACGTCCTCCGGCGCCCCCTTGACCACCAGGTATCGCCGGCCATCGCGCTCGGCGAGGATCGACACGCGCCGGCGCTCGAAATCAAAAGGAATTTCGTCGATCTTGCGCCACGCGGAGGCGTTGGCGGGTGCTCTCTCCAGGATCGCCGTGTCGAGAGGGCTTTTCAGCCCTGTCTCGAAAACGGCATTGACGTAGGCCCAATCCAGGATCTCATCGCTGTCCTGCCCCAGGATGTCGACCTCGCGAACCAGCTTGATGTGCGCCTCGGTGAGCGTGCCGGTCTTGTCGCTGCACAGAACATCCATGCTGCCGAGGTCGTGGATGGCGGACAGGCGCTTCACGATCACGTCCTCATGGGACATGCGAACGGCGCCGCGCGCGAGCGTGACCGTGACGATCATCGGCAGCAGCTCCGGGGTGAGCCCGACCGAGAGCGCGAGGGCGAACAGAAAGGATTCGAGCAGGGGACGGGCGAACAGCAGATTGACCAGAAGCACGAACAGCACCAGCAGCACCGTCAGCCGGACGATCAGCAGCCCGAATTGACGGATGCCGAGCGCGAACGCGGTCGGCGGGGGTTCCTTGCGCAGGGCTCCGGCAATGGAGCCGATCTGGGTGGCGCGGCCCGTCGCCACCACCAGGGCGCGCGCCGTGCCACTCACCACCGAGCTGCCCATGAACGCGCCGTTGTCCGGTGTCGCGGTATCTGCACCGGGGACCGGGCCAGCCCCGGCGCGCTTCTCCACCGGGTAGGACTCGCCCGTCAGCAGCGCTTCGTCGACGAAGAGATCGCGCGCGTCGATGAGGCGGCAATCGGCAGGAATGAGGTCGCCGGCCGACAGCAGGACGACGTCACCTGTCACCAGATCAGCAGTCGGGAGATCCTGCGGGCGACCGTCACGCATGACCTGCGCGCGCAACGCGACACGCGCGCGGAGCGCCTCGACGGCCATTTCGGCCCGATGCTCCTGCACGACGTCAATCAGTATCGAGAGAACGATGATGGTCAGGATAATGAAGAAGCTGACCTCTTCGCCGGAGATCCCGGCGATCGCGGCGGCGAACAGCAGCACCAGCACCAGCGGCTCGACAAAGCGGCGGAACAGGCGGAGGACCAGGAGCCGCCGCCGAGGTTCCTCGACGAGATTGGGACCCTGGCGCCTCTTCCGCTCGGCAGCCTCGGCCGCGGTCAAGCCCCGTGGCGAGGTGCCAAGGGAGGCATAGAGCTCGTCGAGCGGCTGGTCCTTGGGGAACGGCACGACATGCAACCCGTCTTTCACGTCCCCCGAACCCAGTCTGATCTGGGAATGCGCGCCACCTGAATCAAACCCTTGCACGCTCGTGATGGAGCAACCCCTCGTGCCAACGAGCCTGACCGGGGAAGTCGCGGGGGGCTGGCCCCCTTAACGATCCGCGGCAGGATGGCGCTGAGCGGGCGATGAGCCTGACTGCCCGACGGGCGCAACGGGCAGGGCTTCTCCCCTGTTCGGCAATTGCTGATAGGACCGCATCCAGCGGCGGTCGATCCAGTCCTTGAGCCTCCAGAGGAGGGCGCCGCGCATAGCGAAATGACCTCGGGAGCCGATCGCGTAGCGGTTCCCCGTCGAAATGAGGGAGAGGAAGTTGCGCTGGGGCCGGAAAGCCTTGGGCGCGTCACCCGCCAACGCGCGGCGCAGGTTATCGGCCAGGGGCGGCCCCTGCCGAACCGCGAACACGCCCGCCTTGGGGCGCGGGTGATCGACATTGGCGGCGACATCGCCGGCCGCGTAGACGTGGGGATCGGATACGGACCGCAACGTGGCATCGACCTTGATGAAGCCACGGTCGTCGAGCTGCAGGCCGGAGCTGGCAAGCCAGGGCGCGGCGCCGGCTTCCGTGGCCCAGATGAGTTCGTCATAGGCGACCCGCCGGCCGTCGGCGCAAAGGACCGCGTCAGGCTCGACGGCGGTGACCGTGGCGTGCTCGATCAGCGCAACACCGCGATCGGCGAGAAGGCGCCTGAACCACCTGCGAACCAGTGTCGGGTAGCTATCGAGGATCTCCCCGGTCGTTATGATGCTGAAGCCTACCGCGTCCGGATCCCGTCCGATGCGCGCTAGAAGCCCGCGCAGCCGGTGCCGCATGGCCAGGCTGACTTCGACGCCCGCTGCCCCGCCACCCACCATCAGAAAGCGCACGGGAGCGGCGCTCTCCGTCACGCGCTCGATCACCCGCTGCCAGCGTGCGGCGAGACTGTCGATGGGCTTCAAGGGGACGGCATGCTCGGCAGCCCCAGGGATTGCGCTCAGGTTCGGGGTCGAGCCGATGTCGATGGAGGTGACGTCGTAGGCGATCTCCGCTCCGCCGCGGCAGGCGATGCGCCGCCGGGCAATATCCAGCCCGATCGCCTCGTCGTGGATCAACTGCGCGTTTGCGAACCGGGCGAGCGGGGCAAGGTCGATGTGGCATTCCTCGCGGGCGTAGTGTCCGGCGATGAAGCCCGGCAACATGCCGGAGTAGGGCGTCTCCACGTCGCGTGCGATGAGCGTGAGCCGCACGCCCGGCATCGGGTGCATGCCGAAGCTCTTCAGGACGTGCACATGCGCGTGCCCGCCGCCGATGAGCACGAGGTCTTTGGCGATTGGCTCGTCGCGCACGACCAAAGTCCACGTTGCAGCTGGCTAGCCCAGGCCACACCAGCTCTTGATGCCGCGCCGGAAGGCCGAAACGCTGGCGTTGCGTAGCGGAATGAAAGGCTTTTCGGTGCGCTTGCAATGCGACTTGAGATGCTGCGCGGCTTCGTGGCTGATGCAATCCACCGGGTAGAAGACGACGTCCGCCCGCTCGAGCATCTCATCCAGGCGCACCGGCGACTCCTCCAGGCCACCGTCGTGGGCGATGAAGGTCGCGCCCCGCTTCTCGCAGAAGTCGCGGATGCGCTCCACCACGCCCGGCCGGCCGCCGACATAGGCGATCGAGACGCCGGGAATGCGCGTGATCACCTCGACAGTGCTCGCGG
>JAEZHL010000410.1 GCA_023416575.1 Pseudomonadota bacterium | reverse complement strand
GTCCTGGGGCTCGATGCTCAACACCGCCAAGAACTTCCTCGAGCAGGCGCCGTGGATGTCGTTATCTCCGGGTATCGCAATATTCCTCGTTGTGCTCGGCTTTAACCTGCTCGGCGACGGCCTACGCGACGCCCTCGATCCGCGCGAAAGGTGAGGCGACGGACCCACTGGCTTACCTCCGCCGTTGGCACATGCAGCCTCGGCGGGAGTAGCCTTGAAACCGGTCAACGCACCAGCCGGTCGAGCTGAAGGCCCGATTGGAACATCACTGACGTGACCGTTCCGCGCACGGTCACCCGGCATTCCGTCTCACACTTGGTCAGCAGGAAGCGCCGATCCTCCCTCGATAGGCGCTCCGCATCGGCGATGATCGGATTGGAGTCCATCATCTGCTGCGGGTCTGACAGCATCACCATGCCGCCCATCGACATCAGCTTGGCTGTCACTTCAACTTTTTTGCCGTGCAAGCTGTCGATGTCGAGCTTCAGGTCTGTAAGGCTCATTCGGGAATAACCGCCACCACCCGCTTCATCAGAGCCGCGCTTGACGATCTCGTATTTTCCGTCATCGCGCAGCAGGATCTGCCGCCCGTCCGTCGTCGTCACAACCTCGCTGGCGACGCCGTGCGCCGTGCAGGCGAGCAAAATTGCACCCGCCACCGCCAGTCTCCGCATTGTCCCCTCCCCTGGCAACAAATTTACCGCGCATCCTATCGGGGTTGGGTCCACGATCAAGAAGCGCTTCGCTACCCTACGGAGAGCAGGAGACATCGCGTGCGGATCTTCCTCACGTATGAGAACTGGCGTCCGGCTATTTGCGCGTGATGCTGAGTTCGGCAATCCACAGGACTCCCGATATGAATTGCTCAGATGCGGAACGTGCGTCGTGGGTGAGGCTAACGTGTTGTATCAAGCACTCTGCGGCCGGCACGGTGAATTCGGTCTCGAATCGACGCCAAGCTGGCGCCCGCCCCAACGGCAGCTGGATTTCCGCCAGATCCAGGTTCTCATGGCTCGCGCAGGCAATTCTCCAGACGAGCCCGCGGCGGCCGGCGACTTCACCCCTGACGCGGCCCGCGAACCGGTAGGTGCCCGGGGCGAGCAATATGGTTTGCGAAATTCGTCCAAATTCAATGCGGCCGTGGCCGAATTCAATCTGCAATGCGCGACCGCTCTCCACGCCCGACGCCGCCAGCATCTGGATCGTCGCGCCCGCCCCCCTGCTGATGTTCCAATCAAAGGGCAATCCCGACGAGTCGCGCGCAAAATTGCCGTTGAAGAGCAGACCGGTGTTACTCAAGTCCTCCGGCGGTAGAAATTGCAGCCACGCATAATACGCAAGTTCATAAAACCCATTTTGGATTAGAAAATCGAGATAGCCGCGGAGATCCGCAGCTTTCGGGGGAGCGGGCGTGTCGCGCAGCTCCAGGAGAATGTTGAGGGGTGTGCGGGCGTCGGTCACGGCGCGCGGCAAGTCCGAGAGGAATTCCGCCCGCCAGGGGGGATTTTGGATAATGCGCTCCGTCAGGAGAAGGCGCGCCTTGTCGTCCTCTGCCATGCGGGCCAGCAGCGGCACGAGATGACGACGCATACCCGGTGCTGTGCGCAGAATGGCATCGGTGAGCTCCAAGACTTGCGCATTATCCCGCGTTTCCCAGCCCCGGCGCAGCATGTGAAGCGCGGCGCCTGTCTCGCGACGGGAGCGATGCACAGCAGCGCTCATGAAATCCGTTGCGCGTGCCGTATTGCCTTCAAGCTCCGCGACCCGCCCGAGCAGGTAGAGAGCAGTGGCGTTGAGCGGATCGGCTGTGAGCGCGCGTTCTGCCAGTGATCGAATTTCGGTATGGTCGTCAGCAGCCCGCATCGCGGCTTGCCCACGCCTGGGTTCCGTTCCCTCAGCCGCTGATCCAACTGCAGAGGCGTTGCTGGCAAAGCCGCTCAACCGGCTAGAGCCTTCATCGCTGTTGTTGGTCTCACTTCCCGCGCGGGATTCGAGTTCCAGTGCGGTCAGCCGAGATCGTGCAAGCCGCACGAGCGCCGTCGGTTGATCCGCATTGAGTGACAAGGCCAGATCAGGCGCGGTCTCGGCGTAGTAGGCCGCGAAGCTGTGCGATAGGATCAGGAATGCAAGGCCAGCACCAGCCCCGATCCAGCCAAACGTCCGCGCAAAACGGGCTGTTCCTTTTCTCAAGATCACGGCTCCGCTCCGGTTGCTCGAGCCACTCGTCGAACCGCGCTCAGCGTCTTCGCTTACGAGCCAGCAACGATAAAACCCGTCCCAACAGCCCCGTCCGGCGATGGTAACGCATCATCAAGCCGCGCTTTGCCCGTGACGGCATGAGCTCCTGGCCCGTCGCCTGCCTGCGTTTGCCGGATGAGAACGACCATGGCTTGCTGGCTTTTCGGGAGGCACCGCTCACACTCACCCGGCCGTCGTAGGCCGCCCGCCTTTCGGCAGTTTTCACGTTGTCCCAGGCGTCGGTCACGCGTCCCACGAAGACGCTGCGGTTTTCATT
>JAEZHL010000329.1 GCA_023416575.1 Pseudomonadota bacterium | reverse complement strand
GCGCTCGCTAAGGGTGCGCGCCAACGGGGCGCCCGCATCATCGAGGGCGTCGCTGTCACGGGCATCACGAAGGAGAAGGGCCGCGTCAGCGGCGTCGTCACGGACCACGGGACGATCCGGGCGGAATACGTCGTCAACTGCGCGGGCATGTGGGGCCGCGAGGTCGGCCGGATGGCGGGTGTCAGCGTCCCGCTGCAAGCCTGCGAGCACTTCTACGTGGTGACAGAGGCCAATCCGGAAATCCCGAAGAACCTTCCGGTGTTGCGCATTCCCGACGAGTGCACTTACGTCAAGGAGGATGCTGGCAAGCTGCTGGTCGGGTTCTTCGAGCCGAAGTCCAAGCCGTGGGGTGTCGACGGCATCCCTGCCGATTCAGAATTTCTCACGCTGCCGGATGACTGGGAGCACATCGGGCCGGAACTCGAGAAAGCGATGGCCCGCGTGCCGCTGCTCGCGAATACCGGTATCCATACCTTCTTCAACGGCCCTGAGAGCTTCACGCCCGACGACCGTTATCTGCTTGGGGAATCCCCGGAGCTCGCCAACTTCTATGTCGCCGCGGGGTTCAATTCGATCGGAATCCAGTCTGCAGGCGGAGCTGGAATGGCGCTCGCCCACTGGATGGTTGATGGCGAGCCGCCGTTCGACATGGGCGATGTCGACATCCGCCGCATGTTCCCCTTCCAGAGCAACCGCACCTACCTCGTCAACCGCGTTACCGAGACCCTCGGGTTGCTGTATGCCGATCATTTCCCCTATCGGCACTACGAGTCGGCTCGCGGCGTCCGCCATTTGCCGCTTCACGAACGCCATGCAGAGCGCGGCGCCTGCTTCGGCGAGGCGGCAGGTTGGGAGAGGCCGTTCTGGTATTTGCCGGCCGAGGCCCGGGAGCGCGGTGAGAAGGCTGAGTATCAATACAGCTGGGGCCGGCAGAACTGGTTCGACTACGCCGCGGCGGAGCATCAGGCCGTGCGCACCGGGGTCGGCCTGTTCGACTTGTCGCCCTTCGGAAAGATCCGGGTCGAGGGCCGCGATGCCGAGGCCGTGCTGCAGCGCATCTCGGCCGCGGATATCGCGGTTGAGCCGGGCCGGGTCGTCTACACGCAGTGGCTCAACAAGTCCGGTGGCATCGAGGCGGATCTGACCGTGACCCGGCTTTCGGAGACCGAGTTCCTGGTCGTGACCTCCTCGGGCACGGTGCCGCGCGACCTCAATTGGCTGAAGCGGCATATCCCCGAGGACGCGCACTGCGTTGCGACGGATGTGACGAACGGCGAGGCTTGCCTTGCGGTCATGGGTCCGCAGGCGCGCGAGCTCTTGGCACCGCTTGTCGACGTGAGCCTCTCGAACGAGGCATTCCCGTTCGCCACAGCGCGCGATATCGAGATCGGCATGGCCGTCGCGCGGGCTCACCGCGTGAGCTACGTCGGCGAGCTTGGCTGGGAAATCTACATCCCAACTGAAATGGCCCGGCACGTCTTCGATACGATCGCGCAGCGTGGCGACAGCATGGGTCTCCAGCTCTGCGGCATGCACGTTCTCGACACTTGCCGTATCGAAAAGGCGTTCCGGCACTTCGGGCATGACATCAGTCCGGAAGACCACGTGCTCGAGGCGGGGCTCGGGTTCGCCGTTAAGGTCGATAAGCAGGCGGGACGCTACGGTCCGTTCATTGGCCGCGACGCGGTGATGCGGAAAGCTGAGTCCGGATTAACAAAGCGCTTGCTGCAGTTCCTGTTGGAGGACCCCGAGCCGCTGCTCTACCATAACGAGCCAATCCTGAGAGATGGCAAGATCGTTGGCCACCTGACGTCCGGTGCCTACGGCCACCACCTCGGCGCCGCGGTCGGCCTTGGCTATGTGCCAACGCAGCCTGGCGAGAGCCCGGCAGAGCTGCTCGCTTCGCGTTACGCCATCGAGGTCGCTGGCCGGCAGATTCCGGCGAAGGCTAGCCTCCGGCCGCTCTATGATCCGAAGGCCGAGCGGGTGCGTGCGTAAGCGCCGGCTGACCGTGATCGGCTGACGTGGCAACACCAAAGCCGTGAATGGCATGAGACTACGAAGAATGAGGGAGGCTTTCCGTGCTTCGAAGAAGACGGAAAGCCTCCCTCTAGGCGCACTCGCCGTGCGTCCCCATATGCAACCCATGACCGGATTCCATATGGACGCGCCGGCTGAGCTGTTCGTCGGCTCTGCCCGTGGGCGTAATCGCCGGGCGATGCAGTATCGCCGGTTCGATACTGGCGCCGAGGCGATCCGCTATGCGATCGAGGATCTCCCTCCGGAGCTGCTCAGAGCGGCGGCAATCGAGAGCGGCGGGGAGCGGCTCGAGGCCGACGAAATTCTCCAGCTTTATCAGGACCAGATCGCCCCTCTGACGGGAGGGGTCGTCGACGGCCGGCATTCCTCTTAAGCCGGTTTCGGTTCCTTCAAAGCGCCCATCAACAGCGACGTCAGTCGTTCCGTCTCGGGAGATTTGAGATCGAGCCGGATGCCCAGCGAGCGGCTCGCATCCAGCAGCTCGCCGATTGCGCCCTTCCCGCCTGTGAGCCGTGTACTGTCTTTTTCGGTCGTGACGAGAAGGGCGTCATGCGTCTTTGCGAGGTTGAGAATGCGTTCCGCGTCGCGACGGGCGAACGCGTGATGATCCGGCAGCGCCACCTCGGCGAGGACGTTGCCACCAAGCTCTCGGAGCAGTCTGAAAAATCGCTGCGGATTGGCGATCCCGGCGAATGCTACGAGCCGCGCGCCCCGCACCCAGGTGACGTCGTCCCGCGGCCTGACCGCCGCAGTCAGCACTGGCCCAGGGAATTCCTGCTGCAGCCAACGGTGGATGTCGGTTTGTGTGTCGATATGCACTCCGGGCGGATAGTTCACGACCACCGCGTCGACAAGCCCGAGTTGGAACCCGAGCCGGGCTCGCAACGGGCCCGCCGGGAGCACCTTGCCATTGCCGATACCACGTCGGGCATCAATCAGGGCGATGGTCAGGTCCTTCGCCAGTGACGGATTCTGCAATCCATCGTCCATGACGATGACTGACGCGAGCTTGCTCCCCGCGATGGCCTGCGCGCCAGCCGGCCGATCTCGCGAAATGAACGTGGGTGCCGTCGTGGCGAGCAGCAACGGCTCGTCGCCGACCTCGGTCGCATCGTCCGATTTCGGGTCGACGCGATGCGGACCCGCGATCCGCCCGCCATAGCCGCGCGTGAGAAAAGCAGGTTGTTCGCCGAGCGCAATGAGCTCACGGGCAACGTGCATGGCGAGTGGCGTCTTGCCGGTGCCGCCGGCGGTCAGGTTCCCGATGCAGATGACCGGGAGTGACGCGCGGAAGGGCTGCGAGTTGCGGAAACGGCGCTCCACCGCCCAGGCATAGGCGACGCTGGCCGGGCGCATAGCTCGTTCGATGAGGGGTGCCGGTTGCGACTGCCGGTACCACCATGAGGGCTCGTCAAGAGGCACGCCTCAGGCCCTCGTCATCGGGCAGCAGCGACAGAAGTGCGTCGACTGTGCGGTTCAACGCACCGGAAAGGTCGGACAACGCGGCTTGCGCCGCGCTCCGCATCCGCGCGAGTTCCACCTCGTCTGTGAGCAGAGAACGAACCGCCTGGGCCAGACCCTCCGCCGAATCGACTTGAATGGCTGCCTTGTTGCGGAGCAGCGCGCGATAGGCGTCACTGAAGTTCGTCCAATGCGGTCCGCTCAGCACGACCGAGTCGTGACGCACGGCCTCGATAGGGTTCTGGCCTCCGCGGCGAACCAATGATCCGCCGATGAAAGCTATAGGCGAAATCGCGTAGAACGTGCCGAGCTCGCCCAAGGTATCGGCAATGTAGATGTCGGTCTGTGGACCGGGGATGGCCCCCTCAGATCGCTGAGCGACTGTCAGCCCCTGTCGGCGTAGCAGATCGGCGATGCTGCCGCCCCGCTCCGGATGGCGCGGCACGATGATCGTGCAGAAGCCGTCGAAGCTCTGCGCCAGCCGCTTGTGGGCTTCGCCGATGATCTCCTCCTCACCCTCATGCGTGCTCGCAGCCACCATCCGAGGCCGCGCCCCCAAAGCCTCGTGAAGGCGCCGGACCGCAGTAGCATCGGCTATTGGTGGTGGCGCATCGATCTTGAGGTTGCCCACGGCCAGGGGGGACCTGGCTCCAAGCTCGCGGAAACGGCGTGCCAGCTTCTCATTCTGGGCCAGGACGACGGCGAAACGACTGAAGACCGGAGCAGAAAGTCCGCGCTTCCGCCGCCAGCGTATGAACGACCTGTTCGACATGCGCGCATTAACGAGCGCCAGTGGGATCGACCGGGTGGCCGTCTCCATAAGGAGGTTCGGCCAGATCTCCGACTCGGTGAAAACGGCGAGCTGCGGCCGCCAGTGGTCGAGAAATCGTGTCACGAAATTTGGTACGTCGAGCGGCACATATTGGTGAATGTCTTCGGGACCGAGTCTCCTTGCCGCTATCTCTGCCGACGTGACGGTGCCGGTCGTCAGGAGAAAGCGGATTCCCGGCAAACGCGCGCGAAGGGCGGGCAGCAGCGGCAGGATCGCGTTGGTCTCGCCAACACTCGCTGCGTGGATCCAAACGAGGCAGCCATTCGGTCGCGCTGCGCTGGGAACACCAAGCCTTTCTCCGCGGCGGACCGGATCTTCCTTACCGCGGCTTGCCCTCATTTTAAGCACAAGCGGAGCGGCGGGACGGGCCATGCTCATCAGTGCACGGTAAGTGCTGTACGATAGTCCCGGCTGCGCTGCGGGAGCGTCGGCGGCAGTTGGCGGCGTAGCGCGGGTGGGGTCTGCGCCAGCAAGTTCGTAGGCGCGCAGGGTAACGGCGTTCATTCCGTTCTGTACGGCGAGCCGCGCGAGCTCCATCCCGCTGCCATCGAGATCCCGGCCGATGTGGATGGGCTCACCTGCTACGACGGCGAGCTTGCCGAAAGGCAGGTTCAGCGTCATGCGACTCCAGGTATTGAAGGCATGGTAGCGGCTCGTAGCAACGGCAACCGGTATGATCGGCCTGCCGGAAAGGCAGGCCAGCGTGACGATCCCCTGGCCAGCGATGCGGGCAGGTCCCGGCGGGACGTCAGCTGTCATTGCGACGCTTTCGCCGTCGGCGAGGGTGCGTAACGCGGCACGCAGCGCCTGGGCGCCGCCGCGATCCCGACGCCTCGTCCCGGCACCGGCGCCGCGGATCATGCCCATGTTGAAATGCTCGAGAACCTGACCGATCAGCTCCGCGTCACCGTGCTTTGCGACCATGCTGCGAACGGTAACACCGCCGCGATCGACGCGGGGCAGCATCAGGAACTGCCCGTGCCACATTGCCAGGATGAACGGATTTTGCGCGCGGACGAACGCTCCCGCATCGGCCGGCTCGGTGACGATCCGCGATGTGCGGTAGACGAACTCGACGTAGCGTGCGACGGCGCGCCCGGCAATGCGATTGAGGCGAGCTTTGTCGATAGGCAATCGAGCCACTCTCTCGTGCCTCTGGCCATTTATGGGGCAGATTCGGCGAAGCTACCGTATCCTCTTGATCGAGGTCTCTATAGCGGATATTCAGCCTTTGCAAACGCGATTCCGCGAAAGCTGGCACGGACAAGCCGGCGTGCCAGCAATGAAATCTCAGCAGATGCAGAGGAATGGCGAGCCTACGGAAACAAACCCGGCGGCAGTTCAAGCGCATGATGCGCCGAGGCCGCAACGCACTCGTTGAGAACTCCCCCGAATGGGCCAAGGTGGCGCTGGGGCCAGCGGCGACCTATTTCGACATGTTGTTTGTCGATCACGGTGTGTTCCGGCTGGTCTACGTCAACCGGCACCGGCTGGGGGAGCTAGCATGGCGTTCAGCTCAACCGGCACCCCATCACATCAAAGCGTTGGCTCGGGAAGGTATCCGCACCATCGTCAACCTGCGTGGCGACCGGCAGTGTGGCAGCTATGTGCTGGAGCAGGAGGCCTGCCGTCGCTACGGCGTCGAGCTCGTAGACTACAAAGTCCGATCGCGCGCCGCGCCTAGCCGCGAGGAGCTGAAGGGCGCCCGTGAGCTTTTCGACAGCATCGAGTATCCGATGCTGATGCATTGCAAGTCCGGTGCGGACCGGGCGGGTCTGATGAGCGTGCTCTATCGCTACCTGAAGGAAGGTGTGCCGCTGGAGATCGCCAAGAAGGAGCTTTCCTGGCGCTTTGGCCATATCCGGCAGGCTGACACCGGCATTCTCGACTACTTTTTCGAGCGCTATCTACTGGATACGGCCGAGCGTCCGATGTCCTTCTTCGATTGGGTCGACAACGTCTACGACCCAGTCGAGCTCAGGAAATCCTTCAAGGCTAAAGGCTGGGCCAATCAGCTCGTTAACAACATTCTCCGCCGCGAGTAGCGACCACTCCGGGTATTATGTTGCCTTGCTCGTATCCGGTACGGGCGTTGCATCGGGATCGAGCAGCCGGTGCAGGTGGACGATGAAATAACGCATTTGAGCATTGTCGACCGTCCGCTGGGCAGCGCCCTTCCACGCCTTGTAGGCTTCGGCGTAGTTCGGGTAAATGCCGACGATGTCCAGCTCATCGACATTTCGGAACTCCGTGCCCTCCAGAGACTTGAGCTCGCCTCCGAAGACAAGGTGAAGCAGCTGCTTCTTGGGGGGTTCATTATTTGGGCTCATGGTCTCGCTCTGTCCTCACATGTGGCGATTGAATTGTCTTGGTGCGGATAGGTCAGGCTAAGCCCGCCAGGGCCGATATGGCCATGTCAGCGATGAGCCCCAGGAATACCCCCCAACCCACATCGCGATTGGAGCGGAAACGTCGCAGGCAATTGCTCGGATCTCCAATATCGACGGTGGCTACCTGCCATGCGAGTTGCACGCCGACGAGCGCCAGTGCGGTGAAGAAGATTAGGTGCGCGCCAGCCAGAAATCCAGCCACAGCCCAGAGGATCAGGGCAGCGGCATAGAAGCCGCCGACCCAGTTCTGCGTCGCATCTCCGAAGCGGAGAGCTGTGGACTTAAGGCCGAGGAGGGCATCGTCCTCCTTGTCCTGGTGAGCGTAGATCGTGTCGTAGCCGATAGTCCACAGCACGCAACCCGCGTAGAGGACGAGCGGAGCCGCGCTGAGTTCGCCATAGACTGCGGCCCAGCCGACCAGGGCGCCCCACTTGAAGGTGAGGCCCAGCACGAACTGCGGCCAGAACGTCAGCCGCTTCATGAAGGGATAGATCGCGACGAGGCCCAGCGACGCGATGCCGAGCCAGATCGTGAATTCGTTGAATTGGACGAGGACACCCAAACCAGTGAGTGACAGCGCTATGGCGAACACGAGCGCCTGCGCCGTGCTGACCTGACCTGATGGACTTGGTCGGCCCGCGGTGCGCGCGACGCGACCATCGTACTTGCGATCGACGATGTCGTTCCAGGTACAACCTGCGCCGCGCATGACGAATGCACCGATGAAGAAGAGCAGCACGTACCAGAGATTGGGATAAGGGCGGCCGCGCGCGAGCTCAGCAAGGGCCAGCGACCACCAGCATGGGAAAAGGAGCAACCACGAGCCGATAGGTCGATCGGCACGCGCCAGCTTGAGATACGGCCTGAGCGCCGCGGGTGCATGCCTGTCGACCCAATTGTCGGGTGGGGCGTCGGCAATGAGGATCGGCGTGTCGGGCGTCACGTTCATGCTCGAGGTTATCGAAGCGTCGTTCGGGGCCCAAGTCATGGCCCCGCGGATTGAGCTACAACGCGTGTTTGGCCAGAATCCGCCAAACCGCGAACGTGGGCTACCACAGGCCGCCAACGTGCGCTATCACGCGCAATGGCCATTCACGACTTCAGCTCTCAGCGCCTGTTCGTCGAGGCGCCACTTCGTGCCGGCAGCCTCGTTCGCTGCTCCAGCGATCAGGTTAACTATCTGCGTAACGTACTGCGAATCGGTGCGGGAACTGAGATTCTCATTTTCAATGGCACCGACGGCGAATGGCGCGCGCGCGTCGTGCTGGAAGGCAAGCGCGACTGCTCCCTGGAAGTGCTGGAGCAAGTGCGCCCGCAGGCGGCGGGGCCGGATATTCACTATTTGTTCGCCCCTCTCAAGCGAGCGCGGCTTGATTATATGGTGCAGAAAGCGACGGAGCTCGGCGTTGCGGTACTGCAGCCGGTGCTGACCCGCCACACCGTAGCCGAACGCGTCAATCTCGACCGGATGCGAAGCAATGCCATCGAAGCGGCTGAGCAATGTGGTATTCTTCGCATCCCTGGGATTGCCGAGCCGGAGAAGCTCGACCGGGTTCTAGCGCGCTGGGACGCAGCACGGCCTCTCATCTTCTGTGATGAGCATGCGCCAGTCCAAAACCCGGTCAAGGCGCTCTCGGCAGTGGCGCCGGGTCCCGTTGGCGTCCTGATCGGGCCCGAGGGCGGGTTCTCGGCCGAGGAGCGTGAGCGACTTGCTGTACAGCCGTTCACGACTCAATTGTCGCTCGGGCCACGCATCATGCGCGCGGATACGGCTGCGATTGCTGCACTGGCACTCGTCAATGCAGTGCTCGGCGACTGGCGCGGCACCTGAGGAGGAAGCCCTGCGGCGGCCAACTGCAACGAACACTTGTGCTAGAGGCGGAGGGCGGCGATAAAGCAGCAGATTTTCTGCAATCCCGAACTACCGAACAACAGGTGAGGCCTTCATGTCGACCCGCCAAGATGGAGCGCCGGAGAGCCCGACAGTTCGCTCGAGAGATGATCTCGTACAGTGGATTGCAGATGGCTCGAAGCCTCCGTCCATGTGGCGGATCGGGACCGAGCACGAGAAGTTCGTGTTCCATACCGACACACTCGGACCGGTGCCCTATGAGGGCCCCCGCGGGATCCGTGCGCTCATGCAGGCGATGATCGACCGTTTTGGCTGGGAGCCGATCATGGAGGGGGCGAACATCATCGCCCTCAAGCGGCCGAAGGGGCAGGGTGCCGAGACCGTTTCGCTTGAGCCCGGCGGGCAGTTCGAGCTGTCCGGGGCTCCGGTCGCGACATTGCATGAAACCTGCGCGGAAACAGGCGAGCATCTCACGCAAGTAACCGACATCGGTAAGGATCTGGGGCTCGGCTTCCTCGGCCTCGGTTTCTCGCCGACATGGACGCTGGCAGAAACCCCGCGGATGCCGAAGCAGCGTTATGCAGTCATGACGCGCTACATGCCGGAGGTCGGCCAGCACGGCCTCGATATGATGTATCGGACCTGTACCATCCAGGTGAACCTGGACTTCGGGGGTGAAGCGGACATGGTGAAGAAGTTCCGCGTCTCGCTGGCTCTGCAACCTATCGCAACTGCATTGTTCGCCGCGTCTCCATTCAAGGAAGGCAAGCCCAACGGCTACAGGTCGCTGCGGTCGGAGGTCTGGCGGGATACCGATCGCAATCGCACAGGCATGCTGCCGTTCGTGTTCGAGCCGGGAATGAGCTTCGACCGCTACACGGAATACGCGCTCGATGTGCCGATGTACTTCGTGTATCGCGACGGCCGGTACATTGATGTTGCAGGTTCCTCCTTCCGCGATTTCCTGGAAGGCCGACTGCCGCAGATGCCCGGCGAGCGGCCGACGCTCGACGACTGGTCGGATCACCTGACGACCTTGTTCCCCGAAGTGCGGATGAAGCGTTTTCTGGAGATGCGGGGTGCCGATGGGGGGCGCTGGCGCCGAATCTGTGGACTACCGGCCTTCTGGGTCGGACTGCTCTATGATCAGACTGCGCTCGATGCAGCCTGGGATCTCGTCAAAGACTGGACAGCGGAGGAACGCCAGGAGCTACGGGACGCGGTTCCCGCCGCAGCGCTCGATGCAAGATTCCGCCGTGGAAATGTCCGGGACATCGCGGCAGAGGCGGTAGCCATCGCGCGTACGGGTTTGAGGGGACGTAATCGGCGCAACTCCAAAGATCAGGACGAGACCATCCACTTGGCTTTCGTCGAGGAAACTGTAGCGACAGGCCGGACGCCGGCGGATGATTTGCTGCAACGCTATGCAGGACCGTGGCAGCAGGACATCAACCACGTTTTTACGGACCACGCGTTTTGAGCTTTCCCCGCTGGAGGCCACGCGGTTCAGGCTGTATTCATCGAATTCGAGCTTAATTGACGGCGCTTGGGACAGGAGGCCCGCAGTTGTTTCGCAGGTTCGTCGTGCTAGCGCTGATTTCAGGGAGCTTGGCGGCGTCGCAGCCACCGGCAACTGCGATTCAGCTCGCGCAAGGCGGATCCTGCACCGCGTCGTGCCGGAGTCAGCACAACCAGTGCCGGATCTCGACCAAGGGCTCGCCCTCTTGTGACGCGCAGTTCGCCGCTTGTATGCGGCGCTGCATCAAATAGGGGCGACGCTAACAGCCGCGGCATCCGATTTTCCAAGAATGGCCTGCTCAGATCCGATCTGGGGGCGGCCGCAAGAGCGGGTTCAGATGGGTTCCAATGTCCTTGGGCCTTTGGAATCGTGCTCCGCTGACTGCATTCTAAGCTGCGGAAGTGGCTTCTTTCACGACGATGACGCAGAGGCGGCGCGGGCCGTGGGCGCCCATCACCAGCTTTCCGCCTATGTCGCCGGTTCGGGACGGCCCGGAGATAAAGTTAACGGTCCTGGGCATGCTGCGGTCACCGAAGCGGGTCCTGATCTTTTCCCAGGCATCCTCGTATGCCGGCGCGAGGTCGCGCGCCTCGACAATCACGATGTGCGTCTCGGGGAGGAAATTGAGTGTAACTGGATTGTCGGGGCCGGAAGCAAGAACCAGAGTACCCGTCTCAGCAACAGCGGCCGAGGCGTGCGACAGACTCACTTCGTCGGCAGGCTGAGCGCGCCCGAGAAGCAGCTCGAGGTGCGGCTCAGATCCCCACGGGAGCTGCGTCAGCATCCGATCGCCACCCACCCGAATGCGGGCCGGCAAATTGTTCGATCTTAGATAGCCGGCAATGACTTGTGGGATCTCTATTTTCGAGTCCACCTCGATCACAGTTGCGGACTCGCGCTCGAGGAAGCCGCGAAATAGGGTCAGAAGCTCCTCGGAGCTTTTCTCCTTCACGCGACCCGGCAGCAAGTGCCGGGCGCGGGTCGCAATCCGGTGCTCGACGATGGCGCGACGTTCGGGATCATTCGGCTTGGCGCCGAGACCACCACGGATCTTCGATAGGATGGCGTCGCGGCTCGTCATCTCGGCGCTCCAGCCTTGTGTTCAGCCCAAAGCTGCTGGAAGGTCCGGCCCTGAGGTACGGGGAAATCTCGGTGTTTCGTCCAGCCGCCGGCAAGTGGTAACGACCGAAAAGCTCCCCGGCGTCGGCCGAGTGCGCCAAGCAGAGCCGCCGCGAGGCGGGTCGCCAAATGATAGACGCGCGGTCGGCGCGCAAACCATGCCCAGGTTTTTAATCCCCAGCGATAGCGGTGCGATGGGCCGCCGAGATCGAACTCGGCCTCGCGATGGTGCCGCATCAGTTTCGGAAGCGGGATTTTCATCGGGCAGACTTGCTCGCACCGCCCGCAGAAGGTCGAGGCGTTGGGCAGGTCGGCGGTACCGCGGACGCCGATCAGCGACGGCGTCAATACCGATCCGATCGGTCCGGGATAAACCCAGCCATAGGCGTGGCCACCGATGGCCCCATAGACAGGGCAGTGGTTCATGCAGGCGCCGCAGCGGATGCACCGCAGCACCTCGCGGAAGGCCGTGCCCATCAGTTCTGAGCGGCCATTGTCCAGAAGCACGACATGGTAAGCCGCCGGGCCGTCGGGATCCTCGGGCCGTCGTGGACCGGTCGAGAACGTGGTGTAGGTCGAGAACTCCTGCCCGGTTGCTGAGCGCGCGAGGAGGCGGAGAATGCTACTCACGTCCTCTCGCGTCGGCACGACCTTCTCGATGGAGGCAACGACGATGTGCACGCGGGCGAGCGACTGAGTGAGGTCTCCGTTTCCCTCGTTCGTGACAATCACGGACGAACCCGTTTCGGCCACCAGGAAATTGGCGCCCGTGATACCGACATCGGCGGCCAGAAACTTCTCGCGCAGAATCTGCCGTGCTTCGCCGACGAGTTGCGAAGGATCGATTAGGACACGGTCCTGAGGCAGGCTGGTGTGCAGGCGACGGAAGTCGGCCTCGACCTGATCTTGAGTGAGGTGAATGGCTGGAGCAATGATGTGGCTTGGCGTCTCGCCGCGGATCTGAACCAAGTACTCGCCGAGATCCGTCTCCGCCACCTCCAAGCCCGCCGCCTCAAGCTCGGCGTTGAGCCCGATCTCCTCGGAGATCATGGACTTGCCCTTGGTGACGACCTTGGCGTCCGCATCGCGGCAAATCGACAAGATGATGTGGCGCGCTTCCGCAGCCGTCGCCGCCCAGTGCACCTTAGCTCCAGCGGCGGTTGCCTTGCGCTCGTACTCCTCGAGGTAGACGTCCAGATGCGCGAGCGTATGATCCTTGATGTCTCGGGCAACCTCGCGCAGGTCCTCGAACTCCGGCAGCCTGGCGCGCGCAGCGGCGCGGTTCGCGCCGAGACCGGTTGGCAGCCCGGCCAGCGCGCGTTGAAGTTGCGCATCGTGGAGGGCTACTCGCGCATTCTGCTTGAACGTTTCCGTGGTGGGCTTCATCGGTCGGGCCCCGTCACTTCGAATCGGCAATGGGCGGGGCGGATAGCTCGCCTGCCAGGACCTCGGCCACGTGGCGAACCTGGATTTTCGAGCCCTCACGCTTCAACTTGCCGGCCATGTTCATCAGACAGCCGAGATCGCCTGCCAGCAGCAGATCGGGTCCAGTGGCTGCGGCACTGGCCGACTTCTTTTCGACCATCGCATTTGAAATGTCGGGATATTTCAGGGCGAATGTTCCGCCGAAGCCGCAGCAGACCTCGGAATCCGCCATCTCCTTCAGCTCAAGGCCCTTGACGGACTGGAGCAGATGCCGAGGCTGCTGCTTGATGTTGAGCTCACGCAGGCCCGAGCAGCTGTCGTGATAGGTGACGCGCCCCTGGAACTCCGAGTCCACAGCCGTCATGCCGCGCACATCGACAAGGAACGAGATCAGCTCGTGGACTCGCTCGGCGAATTCCTTGGCTTTGGACGACCACTCGGGATCACTGGCCAGAAGACCTGGATAGTGCTTCTTCAGCATGCCGGCGCAGGAACCTGATGGGGCTACGACATAGTCAAAGCCATCGAAAGCCGCGATGGTCTGCCGGGCTAGAGCTGCGGAATCGGCTTTGTCTCCCGAGTTGTAGGCAGGCTGGCCGCAGCAGGTCTGTGCTATCGGAACCTCGACAGAGCAGCCGGACTGCTCCAGCAACTTGACCGCGGCGAACCCGACGCTCGGTCGCATCAGATCAACGAGGCAGGTTACAAAAAGACCCACGCGCGGTTTGCCAGGGGAAGATCCATTCATTAGCCGAATATGCCTTCAATCGTGGGCACGGAGGCGGGGTAGGGGCGGCACTTAACCGCCCCTATGCTTGTAGCTGGCCCCGGCGGCCACGCCAAGGAGCTGCATCGGCCGACAGATCAGCTCACTGGGAGAATTTCTTCAAGTAGGCGATGACATCCTTGCGGTCTGCCTCGTCCTTCAGGCCCGCGAAGGCCATCTTGTTCTTGGGCATGAACCCTCTCGGATTCTCCAAGTACTCGGAGAGCTTTTCCTCGGTCCAAACGAGACCGCTGCTTCCAGCCTCCTTGTTGGCCTGAGAATAATTGAATCCCTCGACCGAGCCGGCTTGGCGACCGACAATTTTATTGAGCTGTGGCCCAACCGTGTTCTTGGCACCATCGCCGATCTGATGACAGGCACGGCATTTCTTGAACACCTGCTCACCATTGTCGGCGTTCTGAGCCGCCACCGGGGTGACTGCGACAAGTAGGAAGCCAACTGTTGCGAAAGCTTTCCAGCGCATGGTTCGGTTCCCCTCCTTCAGTCGTGTACGATGATAGCGGACTTAACATACGCCAATCGGGCAATACTGGCGCGCTACCAGGCTGCCGGGTGCTGCGGCTAGGCGCCTCAGTCGATTGATGGCATCAATCCCCGAGTTGAGCCCTGGCTGCGGCTCGGCAGAGTTGCCCGCGCGCCATAGAGCGTGCGAAGTAAGGCACACAAAAATCGAGGTCGCCATGTCGTCCATCCAGCTGCCGAAGCCCAGCGCGGATATCATCTCCCGGCGCGACGTGATCGTCGCCGACCTGAATGCGCTGCTCGGCGCAGGGGCCGTTATAAGTGACGAGGATGGCCGGCGCGCGTTCGAGACCGACGGATTGACCGCTTACCGGAAGATGCCGCTTGCGGTCGTGCTGGCGAGGTCCACCGAGGAGGTCAGCGCGGTTCTCCGTTATTGCCACGCCAACGGCGTTAAAGTCGTGGCGCGGGGCGCCGGGACCTCGTTGTGTGGCGGTGCGCTGCCGGCCGAGGATGCGGTCGTCGTCGGCGTATCACGAATGAACCGGGTGCTTGCGGTCGACCATGCCAATCGTACGGCTGTCGTGGAAACGGGCATCACCAACCTCGGCATTTCCGCAGCTGTTGCCAAGGACGGGTACTTCTATGCGCCCGATCCGTCGAGCCAACTCGCCTGCACGCTGGCTGGCAATCTTGCGATGAACTCGGGCGGCGCCCATTGCCTCAAGTACGGGGTCACGACCAACAACGTACTGGGCCTCAAAATGGTATTGATGAACGGCGAGATCATCGAGATCGGCGGTGCGCACCTCGATTCCCCGGGCTACGACATCCTAGGGCTCGTGATCGGCTCGGAGGGTCAATTCGGTATCATTACCGAGGCTACGGTGCGCATCCTGCGTGCAGCCGAGAACGCCCGCCCGATGCTTCTCGGCTTCGAAACATCCGAAGCGGCCGGTGCTTGCGTCTCTGCCATTATTGGCTCGGGCATTATCCCGGTTGCGATCGAGTACATGGACAGGCCGGCCATCGAGGTCTGCGAAGCCTTCGCCAAGGCCGGCTATCCGCTCGATGTCGAAGCGCTGCTGATCGTCGAGGTCGAAGGCTCCGAAAAGGAGATCGAGGACCTCCTCGCCCGGCTCGTCGAGATTGCGAAGCCGTTCAAGCCGAAGACGGTCAAGGTCAGCGCGAGTGCCGCCGAAAGCGCCAAGATTTGGAAGGGCCGCAAATCGGCCTTTGGTGCCATAGGCAGGATTT
>JAEZHL010000232.1 GCA_023416575.1 Pseudomonadota bacterium | reverse complement strand
GTGCCACAGCGTGGCACCGGGGGCCGGATCACACTTCAGAGTCGGCCGTTGTCGCGGGCACGGTCACCACCTCGCCCCTGGAGACGGTCAGCGCCACCTCGCCGCGCTTCAGCTTCAGGGCATCGGCGCCGAACAGCTCCCGCCGCCAGCCGCGCAGCGCCGGCACGTCCGGATCATCCTCGCCGGCGATCTGCTCGAGATCTGACGTATCGGCGATCAGCTTCGGGGCGACGCGATTGCGGGCCGCAGCCGCCTTGAGCAACACCCGCAGCAGATCGACGAGCGCCGTCGCTTCCGCCGACAAGCCCTGGCCGACAGGGATTTGCGGCAGGGTCTTGGGATCGCGGGCCAGCCCCCGCTTCACCGCCTCGATGATCTCCCGCGCGCGAGCCGAGCGGGCAAAGCCCTCGCTCAGTGTCCGTAGCTCGCCGAGCATGGCGACCTCGGTCGGCGCCTGGTTGGCGATGTCGTAGAGGGCCTCGTCGCGCAGGATGCGGGCGCGCGGCACGTCCTGGGTCTGTGCCACCCGCTCGCGCCAGGCCGCCAGCTCGATGAGCACCCCGAGCGCCTTGCGGCTCCGGGTGCGCATCTTCAGGCGCGACCAGGCATGCTCGGGTTTGGCCTCGTAGGTGCGCGGGTCGGTGAGGGTCGCCATCTCCTCGTCGAGCCAGTTCGCGCGGCCGGTGCTCTCGAGCTCCGCCTTGAGCTGCTGATAGATGTCACGCAGGTAGGTGACGTCTGCCAGAGCGTAGACGAGCTGCTTCTGGGTCAGCGGACGGCGGCTCCAATCGGTGAAGCGCGACGACTTGTCGATGTCCTTGTTGGTGAGCTTTTTGACGAGGTTCACATAGCTCACCGACTCGCCGAAGCCGCAGACCATGGCCGCGATCTGCGTATCGAAGATCGGGTGCGGAATGAGGTTGGCTCTGGCGTAGACGATCTCGATGTCCTGGCGGCCGGCGTGGAAGACTTTCGTCACCCGCTCGTTAGCCATCAGGTCGTAGAAGGGTTTGAGATCGAGTCCGGGGGCGAGTGGATCGACGATGCACTCTTCCCCCGGCGCGGCCATCTGGATCAGGCAGAGAACCGGCCAGAATGTCTGCTCGCGCAGGAACTCAGTGTCGATTGCCACGAACGGATGCCGGGCAAGTCGATCACACGTTTCGGCGAGATCTGAGTTTGTTGTAACGACGCGCATCGATCGCGCGATATAAACCAGCACGCGCCGGTTGTCGCCCCCTCCCTGCATGATTTTCCGGGATTGGGCAAAAGGGTCCACGAGGCATGTATCGCGACGAGAAAGTTGCTGGACCAATGTGAAGCCTGGGCTGCCAACGCCACGCCGATCGTCCGGCAGCTTGACAACCCCCAGATCACGTGCGCTTTTCCGGCACTTCCGAAAGATGCGAGGCGTGGGCGAGAATTTCATGGCTCAGGACAAGGCGGAAAGCCATTCGGTCGCGGCAGGCGCGGCGCAGGCCGGCGAGACCACCCCGGTTCATCGCTATCGCAGCCACACCTGCGGTGCGTTGCGGCGCAGCGACGTCGGCAACACAGCCCGGCTCTCCGGCTGGGTGCATCGCGTGCGCGACCACGGCGGGCTCCTTTTCATCGACCTGCGCGACCATTACGGCCTGACGCAGGTCGTCGCCGACCCGGACAGCAAGGCATTCAAGGCCGCCGAATCGGTTCGCTCCGAGTGGGTGATCCGCATCGATGGGCTCGTGCGCGAGCGGCCGGAAGGAACGATCAATCCGGAGCTGCCGACCGGCGAGGTCGAGGTCTACGCCAGCGAGATCGAGGTGCTGTCCGAGGCCAAGGAGCTGCCGGTCCCGGTGTTCGGCGAGCCCGACTATCCGGAGGACCTGCGCCTCACCTACCGCTTCCTCGACCTCAGGCGCGAGACGCTGCACGGCATCATCATGAAGCGGCTGGCGATCACACGGTCGATCCGGCGGCGCATGCATGACGTGGGCTTCAACGAGTTTCCGACGCCGATCCTGACCGCCTCGAGCCCCGAGGGCGCGCGCGACTTCCTGGTGCCGAGCCGCATCCATGCGGGCAAGTTCTATGCCCTGCCCCAGGCGCCGCAGCAGTACAAGCAGCTGCTGATGATCTCGGGCTTCGACCGCTACTTCCAGATCGCGCCCTGTTTCCGCGACGAGGATCCGCGCGCCGACCGCCTCCCTGGCGAGTTCTACCAGCTCGACGTCGAGATGAGCTTCGTCGAGCAGGAGGACATCTTCCAGACCATGGAGCCGGTCATCCGCGGCGTGTTCGAGGAGTTCGCGGACGGCAAGCCGGTGACGCCGGTGTTCCCGCGCATCCCCTACGACGAGGCGATCCGCAAATACGGAACCGACAAGCCGGACCTGCGCAATCCGATCGAGATGCAGGACGTCACCGAGCACTTCCGCGGCTCGGGCTTCAAGGTGTTCGCGGGCATGATCGAGAAGGACCCCAAGGTCCGCATCTGGGCGATCCCAGCGCCCGGCGGCGGCAGCCGCGCCTTCTGTGACCGCATGAACTCCTGGGCGCAGGGCGAGGGCCAGCCCGGTCTCGGCTACGTCTTCTGGCGCGAGGGCGAGGAAGGCGGCGCCGGTCCCATCGCCAAGAACATCGGGCCTGAGCGCACCGGCGCCATCCGCACCCAGCTGGACCTGAAGGTCGGGGACGCTGCCTTCTTCGTCGCCGGCGATCCGGCCCGCTTCCACAAGTTCGCGGGGCTGGCGCGCGACCGCGTCGGGCACGAGCTGAAGCTCCTCGACGAGGATCAGTTCGCCTTCGCCTGGATCGTGGATTTTCCGTTCTACGAGTGGAACGAGGATGAGAAGCGGGTCGAGTTCTCGCACAACCCGTTCTCCATGCCCCAGGGCGGCAGCGCGGCACTCGACGCGGCGTCGACGCCCGAGGAGCAGCACAAGATCAAGGCCTATCAGTACGATCTCGTCTGCAACGGCTACGAGCTCGCCTCCGGCGGCATCCGCAACCACCGGCCCGACACCATGGTGAAGGCATTCGGCATCGCGGGCCGCGGCGCCGAGGATGTGGAGAAGCAGTTCGGTGCCCTCTACCGCGCCTTCCAGTATGGCGCGCCTCCGCACGGCGGCATGGCGGCGGG